>DATDAP010000683.1:0-5665 GCA_036525335.1 Microlunatus sp.
GCAGTGGGTCGTCCGCGAGATGGACATGCGCTACGACGATCTGGCGGCGTACAACTTCCGGCACGTGGACGACTTCAACAAGGCCGTCCGGGCCGGCGCCGTCAAGCCGCTGGAGGGCTCCGAGCGGGTGCTGACGCCCTATCCGTACCTGCTGGTCATCATCGACGAGCTTGCCGACCTGATGATGGTCGCGCCGCGGGATGTCGAGGACTCGATCGTCCGCATCACCCAGCTCGCCCGTGCGGCCGGCATCCACCTGGTGCTGGCCACCCAGCGACCGAGCACGGACGTGGTCACCGGTCTGATCAAGGCCAACGTGCCCAGCCGGCTGGCGTTCGCGACGTCGTCGATGACGGACTCCCGGGTCATCCTCGATCAACCGGGCGCGGAGAAGCTGGTTGGTCAGGGCGACGGGCTGTTCCTGCCGATGGGGCAGAGCAAGCCCATCCGGATCCAGGGCGCCTGGGTCACCGAGGCCGAGGTGCGGACCGTGGTCGGCCACGTCACCGAGCAGCTGAAGCCGGACTACCGCGAGGACCTGGTCGCGCCGGTGGAGTCGGCGACCAAGGTGGCCGAGGACATCGGCGACGATCTGGACCTGGTGCTGCAGGCCGTCGAGCTGGTGGTCACTCTGCAGCTCGGGTCGACCTCGATGCTGCAACGCAAGCTCCGCGTGGGCTTCGCCAAGGCGGGCCGGCTGATGGACATCCTGGAGACCCGCGGCGTGGTCGGACCCTCGGAGGGCTCCAAGCCCCGCGAGGTGCTGGTCAAGCCCGACGAGCTGGATGCGGTGGTCGACAACCTGCGAGCCGGCTGAGGTTGCCGTCTCGGGCGCTGGTCGGGCTCTGCTGGGCGCCCTGGGGGTTCTGAATTTCCGTCACTCGACGGCTTACGCGGTCATCGGGGCTGTTCGGTACGCGAATGCCGTCGACTGACGGAAAACACGGAGCCGGCAGACCGGGTCAGCCGTCGACCACCGCGATCAGCTGGCGTACGGCGTAGGCGTAGCCGTTGATCCCGGCGCCGGCGATCACGACCTCGGCGATCCCCGACACGTAGGAGTGGTGCCGGAACTCCTCGCGGCGGTGCACGTTGCTGATGTGCACCTCCGCGACGGGCAGCCCCACCCCGGACAGCGCGTCCCGCAGGGCCACCGAGGTGTGGGTCAGGCCACCCGGGTTGATCACGATGCCGGCGCAGTCGGACCGGGCGGCGTGGATCGCGTCGATCAGCACTCCCTCGTGGTTGCTCTGCACCGCGCGCACCTCCCAGCCGGCCGCCGCGGCGGTCTCGGTGGCCAGCCGCTCGACGTCGACGAGGGTGTCGTTGCCGTACACGGACGGCTCCCGAGTGCCGAGCAGATTGAGGTTCGGGCCGTTCACCAGGAGCAGCCGACGGGTCAGGGTAGCGTCCACGAGCCGTACGCTACCGGCCCCGGCCGCCACGGCGAGTGATCTTCCCCGGCGACGAGGTCCGGCATACTGGAGCGGCCATGACTCTGTCCAACTGTCGCGCTCCGCGCTCCGCGGTCATGGGCTGCGCGGAGTCTCACTCGCTCGTCACGCTTCCAGACGACGCTGCGTTGTCGTCGGTACCGGGGCCTGTCGCCCGGAACCGCTCCGGCAATCCCGAGAGGCTCCGCCCATGACCGGCGCCACCACTGTTCATCTCGTCTCGCTGGGCTGCGCTCGCAACGACGTCGACTCCGAGGAGCTGGCCGCGCGGCTCGAGCTGGGTGGGTTCCAGCTCGTCGAGGACCCCTCCGACGCCGACGCGGTGATGGTGAACACGTGCGGATTCGTCGAGTCGGCCAAGAAGGACAGCATCGACACGCTCCTCGCCGCGGCGGATCTGAAGGTCGACGGCCGGACCCAGGCCGTGGTGGCGGTCGGCTGTCTGGCCGAGCGCTATGGGAACGAGCTCGCGGAGTCGCTGCCGGAGACCGACGCCGTGTTCGGCTTCGACGACTACGCCGATGTGGCCGAGCGGCTGCAGACCATTCTCGATGGTGGCACCCACACCACCCACGTGCCGCGCGATCGTCGCCGGCTGCTGCCGCTGGCTCCCGCCGACCGGGCCGGGTCGTCGGTCGCGGTGAGTACGCCCGGTCACGGGTTCGCCGATCTGCCCGCCGGGATCGCGCCGGCCAGTGGACCGCGGGTGCTCCGTCGACGGCTGAGCGACACCCCTTGGGCCCCGCTCAAGCTGGCGTCCGGTTGCGACCGACGGTGCAGCTTCTGCGCCATCCCGGCCTTCCGGGGGGCCTATCTCTCCCGGCGGCCCGCTGAGGTGCTGACCGAGGCCCGGTGGCTCGCCGAGAACGGGGTCAAGGAGGTGCTGCTGGTCAGCGAGAACTCCTCTTCCTACGGCAAGGACCTGGGCGACCTGCGTCTGCTCGAGAAGCTGCTGCCCGAGCTGGCGGCGGTCGACGGCCTGGAACGGGTGCGGGTGACCTACCTGCAGCCGGCGGAGATGCGGCCCGGGTTGATCGAGGTCATCGCCACGACGCCCGGCGTGGTGCCGTACTTCGATCTGTCGTTCCAGCACGCCAGTGGACCCGTGCTGCGCCGGATGCGTCGCTTCGGCGACGCGGACTCGTTCCTGTCGTTGGTCGAGCAGGTGCGGGCACAGGTGCCCGATGCCGGTATCCGGAGCAACGTGATCGTCGGCTTCCCGGGCGAGACCGAAACCGACGTCCAGGTGCTTGCCGACTTCCTGGTCGAGGCCCGGATGGACGCGATCGGCGTCTTCGGCTACTCCGACGAGGAGGGCACCGAGGCCGTCCGGCTCGATCATCATCTGGCCCTCGACCTGGTCGAGGAGCGGCGTACGCGGATCGCCGACCTGGCCGACGAGCTGGTCGCGCAACGTGCGGAAGAGCGAGTCGGTAGCGTGCTCAGCGTGCTGGTGGACGAGATCGACACCGACAGCGGCTCACCGGTCGCGGTCGGACGCGCGGATCATCAAGGACCCGAGGTGGACGGGGTGACCCAGCTCGCGCCCCAGGGGCTGGCCATCGGCGACCTGATCGAGGTCAGCGTGACCGGTACCGACGGCGTCGATCTGCGGGGGACCGTGCTCGATCTCGTCCGAGAGCCGGTGGGGGCACGGTGAGCACGCCGACCCAGTCGTCCGGACAGCCGGTGGAGAGCTCGCCCTGGAACGTGCCGAACGCCCTGACGGCGTTCCGCTGCGTGCTCGTGCCGGTGTTCGCCTGGATGCTGCTGTCTCATCCCGACGACATCGGTTGGCGGATCGGTACGGCCGTGGTCTTCGGGATCGCGATCCTGACCGACAGCATCGACGGGTACCTGGCGCGCAAGTACGACATCGTCACGAAGTTCGGGAAGCTGGCCGACCCCATCGCCGACAAGGCCCTGACCGGGATGGCCTTCATCGGGCTGTCGATCATCGGTGAGCTGCCGTGGTGGGTCACCGTGATCATCCTGGTGCGCGAGTGGGGCATCACCCTGATGCGCTTCCTGATGCTCCGGTACGGCGTGATGGCCGCGAATCGGGGCGGGAAGATCAAGACCGTGCTGCAGGCGGTGGCCCTGATCCTCTATCTGCTCCCGCTGCCGACCTCCGGTCCGCTGCACTGGTTCGCCGTCGTGGTGATGGCGGCGGCCTTCATCGTCACCGTGCTGACCGGTCTGGACTACGTCCGCGAGGCCGTCAAGCTGCGGCGGCAGGCCCCCTCCGCCACGGGATGAGCGGGACGAACGGTGTCACGGACCCGTCTCTGCCGGCGCTGGCGGCGGACGTGGTGCGCGTCCTGCGGGATCGGGACCAGACCCTGGCGACCGCCGAGTCGCTGACCGGAGGCCTGGTCGGCGCGACGCTCACGGACGTTCCCGGGGCGTCTGCGGTCTACCGCGGCGGGATGATCGTGTACGCGACGGAACTCAAGGCCGAGCTCGCTCGTGTCTCGGCGCGCACCCTGGCCGCCGACGGTCCGGTGGCGGCCAGCACGGCCGGGCAGCTGGCGCGCGGGGCCGCGACGGTCTGTGGGGCCGACTGGGGTCTGGCCACGACCGGGGTGGCCGGACCGGAGCCGCAGGACGGACATCCCGTCGGCCAGGTCTTCGTGTCCGTGGCCGGGCCGACCTCGAACGGGGTGACGGCGGGGGGCCGTCGAGGCGTTGTGACGGACACCGACCGATGGGTCGAGGTCCGGGAGCTGGCGCTCACGGGGGACCGGTCGGCGATCCGCGATCAGACCACCCGGGCTGCACTGCTGCTGCTGTTGCGCGCCCTCGGGGTCCAGCACCCGGACGGGCTCTCGGCGCCGTCGAGCGCCGAGATCTGAGGGACACGCTGCCCAACGCTCGGTCAGCCCCGATGGTGTCGGACGTCCTGGGTACAGTTTCTGCATGCGACTTACTCCCCCGCTGAAGCAGGTGCTCGTTCGTGAGCTCATCGGTGAGTCGCTGCGCGAGGAGCGGATGGCCCAGGCCAAGACGCTGCGCGCGGTCTCCCAGTCGGCGCGGGTCAGTCTGGGTTACCTGTCCGAGGTCGAGCGCGGGCAGAAGGAGGCGTCCAGTGAGCTGCTGGCGGCCATCTGTTCAGCCCTCGATGTGCCGTTGTCGGTGGTCTTGAATCTGGTCAGCGAGAAGATGGCCGCGCACGAGCAGCTGCACCAGCGGGTGGCTGCGCTGCCGACCATCCACGACACCGTGGCCCAGGCCGCCGCCTGATCCACCGTCCGCCACCCGTTCTACTGGTCGGCTCCCCGGTCTACTGTCCGACTCCGTCCGCACTGCTGGGCGTCGGTCGCAGCCGCAGTCCCGACGGCGTCATCACGAATCCGGCCGCCTGCAGGCTGGTGCTCACCGCGGCCGACCCGAACACGTGCTGGCCGTCGGCCCGCTCCACCGTCAGCCGTCCGAGTTGTCCCAGGCGCACCGCGCGAGCCAGGGCGTCGGCGGCCGGAGCCAGGACCTCGGTGTCGTCGCTGAAAGACAGCAGCGTGCGGCCGCCCCTTTCCACGTAAAAGACCAGCCGGCCGCTGACCAGGATGACCAGAGCGCCTGGCTTGCGTCCTGGTCGATGACCTTCCCGCTCGGGCCAGGGGAGGGCCGCGCCGTACGGGTTGGCCGGGTCACAGGCCGCGAGTACGAGGCCCCGCGGCTCGCGCGGTTCGCTCTGCTCGGACCGTAGCCGATCGACGGCGCCGGTGGAGGCGAACTGGGCGGCGCCCAACCCCTCGATGAAGTAGCCGCGCCGGCACTGGCTGGACTCCTCCAGCGCGCCGAGCGCCCGGTAGGCCGTGCCGAAGCCCCCGTCAACGGACTCGGTCATCACGCTGCCGCGGGTGACCACGCCGTAGCGGTCGAGCTGGGCGAACATGGCCTCGGCCAATTGCGCCGCGGGCGGCCGGGTCATCGAGGCGACCAGAGACCACCGCCCCACGGTCGTCGGCGAGCTGAGTCGCGTCGGTCGGTCCCCGCGGCCCGGCCGCGGCAGCCGCGGCCGACCCCGATAGCTGCGGGGGGCGGGGCGCCGCACGGTCTTGTGGGCGCCGGCGGTCGTGAGGTTCCGCACGGCGGCGAAGGTGTCACTGCTGACCAGCCCGGCCCAGACGAGCTGCCACAGCGCGCTCACCCAGCCGGACTGCTCTCGCTCGGCGTCGGTGGGGAGGAGGGCGTCGAAGAAGTACGCCCCG
>DATDAP010000684.1:0-3045 GCA_036525335.1 Microlunatus sp.
ATGTCGTCGACGTAGTCGCGAACTCTGGGTTGGGTTAGTTGACACCCGTTCGGCCGTGCCGGCTATGTGGCGCGGACAGTCAGCTGGAACCCGTCGCGGGCACCTGGTTCGAGAACTGGGACACCGTCGAGCTCTCGCAGCGCGGCATCGAGGGCATGGAGCGGATGCGACTGGTTTGCGACGACATCGACCACCGCATCCTTGGCCATTTCACCGGGCTGACTTGCTCAGCCGGCGGTGCGTACCTGAACACATGTTGATGGACGAAGTGGAGGAGCGGACCCGGGCCAGCTGCCGCAACCACTACGCCCCGACTCGCCCAAATCAAGGCCACCCACGATCTTGCCAACCTTGTTTCTGGTCAATCAGAGAATTACCCGGCCTGACCGCCAGCGGCGACGCGCGGGACGTCAATGGGTCTCCGGTGAGTTCTCCTGGTGGGTGAGCCAGCCGGCCAGCCCGACAAGCACGCCACCGGCGACGCCGACCACCCAGGCCGCGCGTACCTCGCCCACCTCACCGACCGCGAACGACGCGGCGAGGAGCACACCGACGAAATGGACCGCTGTGAGCACACCCGCCGCGGTGAGCATCCCCGCGGCGAGTTCTCGTCGGGACCCGAGCAGGAACACCGCGACGACGAGGAGCAGCACGGCCGTCACTGGCAGGGAGGCGAACATCGCGCTGGTCCCCTCCATCACCTCATCCCACAAGGAGCTGTAGCCGTCGTACGGGATGAACAGCGCCACCCCCGCGAGCGCCGTCCCGAGGGAGGCGAGGACCATCATCGAGCGCTCCGCGGCTACCCGGTCGGGATCGCCGGAGGGCTGACGCACACAGGAGATTCCCACCACGAGGACGGCCACCGCACCGAGCAGGGCCACCCCACCGAGCAGGATCGCGACACTTCCGAGCCAGTCGGCCGCGAAGCTGACCAGTCCCGCCGATCCGGCCGCGGTGAGCACGCCGACGGCGAGCAGCAGTCCGCCCGCGTACCGGAGTGGGAGCCGTCTCGCTCGCAGCCCGTCGGCCACTACCCACGCCAACACTGACGCCGTGACCGCCACCAGCGGGGCCAGCACCGCGAACAGGTTCCAGCGCGTCATGGTCTCGTCGACCAGCAGCGGCAGAGCTGCTGCGGCGAGGAGGCCGACGGCACCGCCTCGACACAGCGCCGGCATCCAGCCGGGTACCGCCGGCTGGACCGTCGGTGTCAACTTCGACGCGCCCGGACCGGGTTTGGGAAGCACAGTGGACGCCCGGGCTACCTCGGCGGGCGCGGGCTGCATCGGTGGCGGGACTCCGGCCTGCGGCGCGGCCGACGGCTGGCTGGGTGGCTCAGCCTCACCGACCGGGGTGACGGTTTCCGTCAGCGCGGGCTCGGCTGGAGCGGGCTCCGGTGGCGCGGGCTCGGGTGGCGGCGCTTCCGGCTCCGCCACGTAGCCCCGGGCCGCTCGGGAGACGTCCTGGCTGTCGTCGCGGGTCAGCTCGACGAGCGCCGCGTGCGCGGCGGCGGCCAGAACCTCGTCGGGATGGGTCAGCAGAGCGGCCAGCTCCTCGACCGCACCGCGCCGCACCCGTGCGAACGGGCTGACCATCGCCGCGCCCAGATCGCCGGGCAGCCCGGGGACCACGGTCGGCAGACCCGCGGCACTGCGGGCCAGATAGAAGTCACCCTGCACGTCGAAGACCCACTTGCCGGGCGTCTGGGAGGGCGTCACCGTGCGGACCTGCTCGTACGCGAAGTCGTACAGCTCGTCGACGGAGACGTAGCCGTCGCGATCCCGGTCGGCCTCGCCGGTAGCCAGCCCCTGCACGACGGCCGAGGTGAACACGGACGGACGACCCTGACCCGAGGTCTGGTCGCCTTCGAAGGAGTACTCCATCGCGCTGGAGGCGGTCAGCACGATGCGCCCGTGCCCTTCGAAGCGCTCCCTGAGGTCAACCCGATCGCCGGCGCGTCCGACCATGCCGCGGGCGAAGGCACCGCTGTAGCAGCAGTCGAGCAGCAACACGATACGCCGGGAACGGCACCGGGTCATCTGCCGGTTCACGAAGTCGGCGGGGATCGAGGTCGCGTCCAGGTGGTTCACCTCGGTGTCCGATGTGGCGAAGTACAGCCGGCCGTCCTCGTCCTTCACCCCATGACACGACAGGTGCAGCACCAGCAGATCGTCGAGGCCTCGGTTCTCAAAGAACGCCGACAGGCGACGCCGAACCACGTGCTCGGGCTCGTTCAGCGAGGTGGCGACCTCGAACGCGCCGATGGCCGGATCGCTGAGCACGCGGGCCCGCTCCTCCGCGTCGGCCGCGGGCGCCCGCAGCCGGCTCAGTCGCGGATCGGTGTGCGTGTCGCTCGCCACGATGAGGGCGTAGCGGTCGCCGTCGCTCATGGCGGCGGCGAATCGGCCGGCGTGTCACCCATCCGCTGCATGGCCCCCACGAACTCGGCGATCAACTTCTCTTGCTGGTCCGGTGTCGCTGAGGCGACCTTCAGGGTCGTGTCACCCAGGGTGATCTCCACCGTCCTGCCGGGCGGCGCAGCCTGCAGCCAGGTGCGGACGGCCGTGACGATGCCAGTTACCAACTGGGCCGACTCCTTGAAGATAACCAGCAGGGCGCCGACGGCCGCGAGCTCGACGGCTCGAGTCCCAGGTGGCGCCTGGCCCTCGCGGACCCGCTCGACGTCCTCGACATCGAGTGCCATGAGTTCTCGTCGCAGGGCCGACGACAGCGCTTCGAGCCGCCCGTCGTCGGCGCGCTCCTCGTGGATCGTGATGATCATCTGACCAGTCATGGACCGCTCCTGAACCCCCGCCGGACTTCGAGTCTCCTCTGTTTCCGGCCGCCGAGCCACTGGCATCTTGTTACACCGCGCCGGGTCATCCCTCCCAATGGGGCGTCATGCGAAGTCGCCGGTAGTGACCCGCGGGTCGGTGGGGGCGCCGTGGGGAGGGTCGGCGCCGCACGATCGAGGAGCCTCGCTGGCGAGCGCCGACGCGAGGGCGAACGTCTGGACGTGTTCAACAAGTGCTGACATACGGC
>DATDAP010000685.1:0-6856 GCA_036525335.1 Microlunatus sp.
ACGTTGGGGGTCGAGTGCGGTCGAGGGCGCTGATCAGGGCGCCGCGCCCCGGGCGGTCGGGCGGATAGGGCGACGACCCGAACCACGGTCCGACGCGGGTCCTGATCCCGGGATCGGCGAACACCTCGGACGGCAGGGCCAACAGCGAGGCGATCCGCGTGTAGGCCCTCAGCAGCACGGGGTCCGCGCGAGATCCTGCGACCAGTGCCGTGCTGCCGGCCCAGGCCGGGTCATCGGTGCGGTATGCCTGCCCGGCCGCCTCCGCCGCCATCTCGGCCACGCGGTGTCGGCCGAAGCCGATGGTGGCCTGGACGTACGGCTCCACCCGGTCCCGCAGTAGAGCTGCGTACGCGATCGTGACCGGACGCGAGCCGCCGGACCCGTACTCGGCGACCGCGTCCCGTAGGGCCACGGCCTCCAGCGCGCCCAGGCTCAAGCCGCGGCCCAGGAACGGGCTGGTCGTGGCCCAGGCGTCCCCCACGGCCACCAGCCCGTCCACCACGGGGACGCCGCCGGGGGCGTAGTCCCGCACGATGTCCTGCAATCCCGCCAGAGGTCGTACGTCGTCGAGCGGCACCCCGGCGAGCCAGCGCTCGTCGATGCCGCTGGCCCGCATCGCGGCCTCCCAGCACGGCGCCTCGCGCAGCCGCCGCGTCGCCGAGTCCGTCGAGCTGACGATCAGCGCCAGGCCCCAGGTGCCGTTGTCGGCGGGCAGGGCCAGGACGGAGTACGACGGGTGGTGCGTCAGGGCACCGCCCGTACCCGTCGGAGGTCCGTCGGGGGACACGTAGTGCCGGGTGTAGTAGGTCAGGCCGACGGTCGCCCGCTGCTCGGCCGGCGCGAGCCCGAGTGCGGCCAGCCAGCCCGGCACCGGGGTCCGGTGACCGGTGGCGTCGACGACCAGGTCCGCCTCGATCACCGCGTGCTCGGTCCGGACGCCGACGATTCGCGGACGCCCGTGCGCCCCGTCCGCCGTCATCAGTCCGGTCACCCGCTCGCCGCGGCGTACGGTCAGACCCGGCTCGGCGGCGGCGACGGTCGTCAGGGCCGCCTCGATCACCGGGCGCCTCCCGGTCACGGTGTCGAACTCCTCGTCACCATCCTGGTGGCCGCCGGTGGCGGAGGCAGGATGCAGGTGCAGCTGGTTGACCGACCGACCGCCCAGGGCGAGCAGGGTGTCGCCGACGTCGGGCAGCTCGGCCTGCATCACCCGGTGCCAACGGGGCAGCGCGACGTGCACCTGCCGGAACTGGTTCACTCCGGGCCGGCTCCAGTCGCTCCACGCCTGGTCCGCGGTGGTGCCCGGCTCGGCGGCATCACGGTCCAGCACCGTCACGGCGTGGCCAGCCCGGGCCAGCAACAGGGCGATGGTCAGACCGGTGGGTCCGGCGCCGAGCACCACCACCTCGCGGACGGGTCGAGCATCGAGACCTCGGGTGCTGATGTCGAGCTGGTTCATGGCGTCTCCTTCGTGGCGTCGCCATGCTCCTGCGATCGGCTGCTCACCTACCAGGTCACTCCGTGCTCACTTCCTGCCCGGACTTGCCCACTCCGCGGGTGCTGCAACACCAGCGAAGATGGATTCGATCAGGTCCGACGCGGACCGTCCGGATCCAGCTCGATCGCCCACAGCACCTCCACCAGCCGATCGGTGGCCCGAGCGAGATGGCGACGGTAGGTGCTGAACGGCAGCTCCAGTAGCTCGGCTGCCGCCTCCTGGGACGGTGCACCGGCCAGGAACGTCCGCTCCAGCACCCGGCGGTGCTCCGCGCCGCCCCGCTCCCGAGCAAGCTCGACGATGGCCTCGCGCAGCACACCGGCCAGGGCGGCCGGCGGATCGGTCGTGTCGGTCGTGTCGGTCGGCACCAGGGCACTGGTCAGCAGCTCGGATCCGTCGAGACCGCCGGCCCGCGTCAACCGGCGCAGAGCGGCCCGGACGGCGGCGTCGAACGCGGTCCGGGTGAGGGGCAGCGGACGCATCAGGGCCGCCGGAGGCGCGCCGGTCTCCCCGGTCAGCTCGCGGGTCGCCATCATCTCGAAGAAGGCCGAGGCCGGGAATTGTCGCCGGTCCCAGCCGAACGCGATGATCGTCTGCTCGCCGAGGTCCACCTCCAGCATCGGGGTGAGTCCGAGATAGTCGAAGTACGCGCCGTAGTGGTCGCCCCCGACGCTGGTGATGAAGGTCCACGCCGCCGGGGTGGTGGCCCACTCGAGGATGCAGGACACGCCGTTGACCAACAGCTGCAGCGGATCCCCCTGATACCGCGTGGTAGCCCCGGAGAACCGGTTGACGTTGACCCGCTCGCCCGGACGGAGCGGCCCGCGCTCCGACACCAGCTGCCAGATGGCCGCCGCCACCGGGTCGTCGGCCATCAGGTCGTCCGGTCCGGGCAGGTACACCTGGAGCGCGAACGCCGCCGTCCCGGTGTCGGCCCGTCCGTGGTACGCGCTCCGAGGCTGAGCCGCGAGCCACCGCCGCGCGAGGGCCGCCGACTGCGGTCCCTCGTTGGTCTGGATCAGGGCGACGATCTCCTCCCGCTCGACCGGGCCGGCGCGCGGCACGCTCAGCTGCCCGCGGTCCCGCAGCAACGAGGTCTGGGCCGCCAGCGGTGTCTTGCGGTGCAGCAGCAGCACCTCGGCGGCCGCCCGATCGGGATGCGGTTCGCCCGGGTCGGCCATCCGATCCAGGAAGTAGCCGCGGACCGCCCGGTGCAGCTGGACGTACTCGGTCGGCGAGCGGTGCGCCAGCTCCGCCTCGAACAGCTCCCGTACGACGTCGTGGACGTACAGACCCAGCGCGCCCCGCCGGACGTACGGCCGCGACTCCAGCCAGGCCCACACCTCTGAGGCGCGCGGACCGATCATCCGGCTGAGCAGGTCCTGGGTGGTCCGGGTGGCGTGCGCGCAAGTGGCCAGCCCGGTTCGGTGCGCCTCGTCGGGTACGTCATCCAGGATCAGGGCACAGAGCTGACCGACGGCATCGGGGGCGTCGGACAGCTGATCCGGTTTGCGACCGGACCGGTCCACTTCGGCCAGCATGGCCAGGGCCAGCGGATAGCCGCGGCCCAGCTGCGCCAGTCGACCGACCTGGTCGGTGACCCCGAGCCCGAGCAGCAGGTCGCGACTGTCCGGGTCGTCCAGCTCATCGAGTCGGTGCACGCTGACCAGTCGACGCCAGCCCGGGTCCAACCACCAGGCCGCTGCGGGTGCCTCGCGACCCGCCACGACCGTGACCGCTCCGGCGGGGCGCGCCGGGAGGAACTGGGTCCGGAACCACCGGTCCAGCGGAGTCAGCAGCTCGTAGCCGTCCACCAGCAGCACGGCCGCCGGCTCGTCGACCGTCCGTTCCTGGACGGCCGCGAGCACGGCCGCCGGGGAGCACTCGACGTCGCGGGCATCAAGATGGGTCACCCGCTGGCCACCGCCACGGGTGAGCCGCGCCATCGCGTCGAGCAGGGTCGTCTTACCGATCCCACCCGGTCCGTGGACGAACATCACGCGGACATCCGAGCTCCCGGTCAGCGCGGCGGAGAGCAGGTCGAGCTCGCGACCGCGACCGACGAAACCGTCATCGCGAGCCGCGCCGAGCCGACCGGCGAGCTGGTCGTCCGCCGGCTCCGCGTGGAGTGGGCGAGCCGCCCCGAGCTCGGGAGCCACCACGCCGACAGGCTAGGGCCGTGGGTGAGGGGTGTCGAGGGCTTTGCCGGACGGTTCGGGTTCAGCGCGGCACGGGCACCGAAACCGACGTCACGAAGGCTGCGAGCTCGGCCGCCATCGGCGACGGATCCCAGGAGTGCATCGCGCCCGGCATCTCCTTCTCGACGCCTCTCGGCACGGTGGCGACGATCATCCGGGCGCCGATCGGCATCTCGTCGAAGGTCTCGGTCCCGTACATGGCCAGCACCGGTACGTCGATGGCACTCAGCGATCCCGACGCCAGCTCCGCGGTCGCCCAGGCCAACGACTGGGCGTCCGCGCGAGTGCTGATCACGCCGGCCGCGATCAGCAGCCACTCCGGCGAGGCCTCGGCGCCGGCCAGCCATTCCGGGGGCATGTCCTTCATGTAGTGGCGTTGGGCGCCCTCGGTGTCCGCCGCGTCGATCAACCGCTCGATCTCGTCCGCCCACGCCTCGGTCTCGTCGGCGTCGGTGGCGACCGGTGCCTCCCACAGCGCCAGCCCGGTCACCGGCAGCCCGGCCACCGCCGCCCGCAGGGCGAGCGAGCACCCCGAGGAGTGACCGCAGAGCACCGCGCTCCCACCGGCCACCTCGATCGCCGCGGCGATGGCGTCCAGCTCGCGGTCCAGATCCAGCACGCCATGGGCGGCGCTCTCCCCACGACCGAGGCGATCGAAGACCACCGCCGTGATCCCGAGGTCGGCGACGCGCTCGGCGGTCGCGGTGGTGACCGGGTCGACGGCTCGGAACGGTCCGGCGCCGGCGATGAACACCAAACCCGGCCCGCTCCCGTACCGGTCATAGGCGAGGCGGTCACCACGGGCGGTGGTGGTGAAGTCGGTCATGGTTCCTCCAGCAAAGTTATTGGACTGGCGAGTTCTGTTTCTCTAAACTAGACTGGTAAGTCCAAAGTGTCAACGGGGAGGTTCGCGATGACGGACGGGCTGCGGCCGAGCTCGCTGCGCAAGCGCACGGCCATCCTCGCGGCCGCCGAGCAGGTGTTCCTCCGAGACGGTTACCTCGGCGCCAACATGGACGAGCTGACGTCGCTGTCGGGGGTCTCCAAGCAGACGGTGTACGCCCACTTCGGCAGCAAGGAGTCGCTGTTCGTCGAGCTGGTCGAGAGCATGACGCGGGGGGCCGGCGACGATGTGCACACCGACGACCTGCCCGATCCGACCTCCCCGGCCGACCTGCGCCTGGCCCTGACCGACTACGCCGTACGTCAGCTGACGGCGGTCATGGCGCCACGGATCCTGCGGTTGCGGCGACTGGTCATCGGGGAGGAGTCCCGGTTCCCCGAGCTCGCCCGGGTGCTGTGGGAGAACGGACCGGCGCGCGCCATGGACGCCCTGGCCGGTCACCTCTCTCGGCTGACCGAGCAGGGCTGGCTCGTCACGACAGACCCGCAGGCATCGGCCACGTACTTGAACTGGCTGGTGATGGGTGAGCCGGTCAACCGGGCCATGCTGCTCGGGGACGAGGCTGTGCCGGACCGCGCAGTGATCGAAGCGCACTGCGCCGAGGCCGTCCGGATCTTCCTGGCGGCCTTCGCTGCGGCCGAGCGGTCCGGGGAACGCATCGCGCCCCCCGCCGGAGAGGCGAGGGGCGCGATCGAGGGGTGGGAATCAGCTGATCAGGATCAGTAGACCGAGGACTTGCGCTCGTCGGGGATGAGCAGCCAGCCGGCCAGGTAGATCAGGATCTGCGGGCCGGGCAGCAGCAAGCTGAGCACGAAGATCAGGCGGACCACGTTGCTGGACAGACCGAAGCGGCGGGCGATGGCCGAGCACACCCCGGCGATGACTCGGTCATTGGACGGACGGGCGAGGCTGGCGGCCATGGTGGCTGGTCCTTCTTCCTGGTTCGGGTGGGCGAGCCTTGATGGGCTCGTGGTTCCACCATGCCCCGCCCGGACCGAGAAAGCACGGGTCCCGGCGACAGATCCGGGGGCGTTCAGGGTCGGTCCGGGGCGAGTCCCCACGATCGGAGGGCTGGCAGGATGGGCGCGTGACGTTGACGACGGGTCCCCGCTACGCCGACAAGCTCGACTCCCCGCTGCTGCACCGCGGCAAGGTCCGTGAGCTCTACACCTACGACACCGACCGACTGCTGATGGTGGCCACCGACCAGATCTCCGCGTTCGACCACGTCCTGGACAGCATCATCCCGGACAAGGGTGCGGTGCTCACCCAGCTGTCGCAGTGGTGGTTCGCCCAGCTCACCGAGATCGTCGACAACCACGTCCTCTCCGCCGACGTGCCCGAGGCGGTGCGCGGACGCGCGGTCATCTGCGAGCGGCTGGAGATGATCCCGGTGGAGTGTGTGGCCCGTGGCTACCTCACGGGCTCGGGCTGGCTCGAGTACCGGCTGTCCCAGTCGGTGTGTGGGGTCGCGCTGCCGGCGGGACTGCACGACGGGTCGCGGCTGGACGAGCCGATCTTCACCCCGGCGACCAAGGCGGCCCTGGGCGAGCACGACGAGAACGTGTCGTACGAGGTCGTGGTCGACACCGTCGGCGTCGAGGTGGCCGAGCGCCTCCGGGAGCTGACGCTGGCCGTGTACGCACGAGCGGAGGTGATCGCCCGGAGCCGGGGGATCGTGCTGGCCGACACCAAGCTCGAGTTCGGCCGGCGACCCGACGGCACGATCGTGCTGGCCGACGAGGTGCTGACTCCCGACTCGTCGCGCTTCTGGGATGCCGCCGCGTGGGAGCGCGGGGTGCTGGACTCCTACGACAAGCAGTACGTCCGGAACTGGCTGTTGCACGACTCCGGGTGGGACCGCCACGGTGGCGAGGCTCCGCCGGCGCTCCCGGACGAGGTCGTGGCCGCCACCCGGGAGCGCTACCTGCAGGCGTACGAGCGGTTGACGGGAACCCCGTTCACAGCTTGAGGCGACGTCTCAGCTGCACGTAACGGTGACGCCGTTGACGTTGTGGATGCCGGGGCCGAGCTGGGCGCACTGGCTGGCGGTCCACGCCGCGGCGCCGACGATGGCGACGATGGCGACGATGGCGATGATGATCGCGACGATCGTGCTCACGATGCCCACGATGATGCCGATCAGGGCCGGGGTGTTCTTGAAGCCCGCCTTCTTCGACTTCCGCAGGGCCACGATGCTGATGATCAGACCGATGATCGCGGTGAAGAACGACAGCACCAGGCCGATGATCCCCA
>DATDAP010000686.1:0-2440 GCA_036525335.1 Microlunatus sp.
AGCCGCGGCACGACGATCATGATCGATCCGCTGCTGGGCGATTTCGACATGCCAGTGATGATCGAGTTCCCCGTCGCCGCCGCCGACGTACCGGCGTTGGATGCGGTCCTGGTCACCCACAGCGACAACGATCACTACAGCGTCCCCACCTGTCGGGCGCTGGCCGGAGTCACCCGCGAGTACCACTCGACCCAGTACGTGGCCGGGCTGATGAAGCAGGAAGGCTTTCCGGCGTACGGCCACGACATCGGCGACCGGTTCGCGGTCGGACCGGTGCAGATCGAGATCACTCCGGCCGACCACGCCTGGCAGAACGAATCTCCTGGCGCCAGCGACCGCATCTTCCAGCCCGAAGACTGCTGCGGATTCTGGATCGACACCCCCGACGGCACCATATGGGCGCCAGGCGACTCCCGGCTGATCCCTGACCACCATCTCCAGATGCCCACCCCGGACGCGATGCTGTTCGACTTCTCCGACAGCGAATGGCACTTCGGCCTCGACGGCGCCATCGCCATGGCGAACGCCTACCCGCAGACGCCGCTCCTGCTGCACCACTGGGGCTGTGTCGACGCCCCGGACTTCCCGCCGTTCAACGCCGACCCAGCATCCCTGACCGACCGGGTCGTCAACCCGGACCGGATCATCCTGCTCGCCCCCGGCGAGCCCTACGCGCTGCACCCGCTCACCGCTTGACCACCCATCGTCCTGCGGCACGCTTCGGCGTGACCGGTCGAAGAACAGGAGCAACCGTGAACCATCACCTGCTGGGACGCACCGGCGTCTCCGTCAGCCAGCTGTGCCTCGGCGCCATGATGTTCGGCGCCTGGGGCAACAACGACCACGATGAGTCGATCCGCATCATCCACACCGCCCTCGACGCCGGGATCAACTTCATCGACACCGCCGACGTCTACGCCCAAGGCGAGTCGGAACAGATCGTCGGCAAGGCCATCAAAGGCCGCCGCGACGACATCATCCTGGCCACCAAGTTCCACGGCGCCATGGGCAACGACCCGAACCGCCAAGGCAGTTCCCGACGCTGGATCATCCGGGCAGTCGAGGACTCACTGCGCCGGCTCGACACCGACTGGATCGACCTCTACCAAGTCCACCGCCCACGCACCGACACCGACATCGAGGAGACCCTCGGCGCCCTCACCGATCTCGTCCGCCAAGGCAAGATCCGCTACATCGGCGCCTCGACCTTCCCCGCCAGTCAGATCGTCGAAGCCCAGGTTGTGGCCCGCGACCGCGGCCTCCAACGCTTCGTGACCGAGCAACCGGCCTACTCGATGCTCGTTCGCCGCGTCGAAGACGACATCCTCCCCACCTGCCAACGCCATGGCATGGGCGTGCTGTCCTACAGCCCGCTGACCGGCGGCTGGCTGTCGGGCCGCTGGCGCAAAGACAACGGCCAACAGGCCTCCTCCCGCGCCAGCCGGCTGCCCGAACGATTCGACCTCTCCCAACCCGCCAACCAACGCAAGCTCGATGCCGTCGAAGAGCTCGCCCGACTCGCCGACGACACCGGGATCACACTCATCCAGATGGCCATCGCCTTCGTCCTCACCCACCCAGGCATCACCTCGGCCATCATCGGCCCGCGAACCATGGACCAGCTGGAGGGGCAGCTGGCGGCCTCCGACGTCGTCTTGGAACCCGCCGTCTTGGACCGGATCGACGAGATCGTCGCACCTGGCACCACCATCAACCCCGTCGACAACTCCTTCGACAACCCCGCACTCGCCCCAGCAGCACGTCGGCGCTGATCTGCGCATCCGCGACGCTCTCGCGACGGATTCTCGAAGGACAGGACATCTTCACCGTCACGGCTGACGAAAGGCCACATCCTCATGGTTGAACCCTCCGACCTGACCCACCCGACCGGTGCGACCCTGCTCTACCCGATCATCGGCGACCCCATCAAGTACGTGGAGTCCCCGACCCGGCTCACCCGCACCCTGCACACACGCGGCCACGACGGAGTCTGCATCCCGATGCAGGTGCCGGAAGACGACCTCGCCCCGGTGATGACCGGACTGACCACCACCGCGAACGTGGACGGGATCCTGGTCACGATGCCGCACAAGTTCACCGCCTTCCCGTACTGCGCGACCAGCTCGACAACAGCCTCCCTGCTGAAGGTCGTCAGCATCATCCGCCGCAACAGCGACGGCACCTGGCACGGCGACATGCTCGACGGCCGTGCCTTCGTGAAAGCGCAGATCGACCACGGAGCCCAGCCAGACGGCGCCCGGGCTCTCCTCCTCGGCGCCGGCGGAGCGGGCGGCGCCATCGCCATCGCCCTCCTCGAAGCCGGGGTCCGCGAGCTGATCATCCACGATCCCGACACCGCCCGGGTGGACACGCTCATCGACCTGGTCTCAGGCGTCGGTCATGGACGCGTGGTCGCCGGCCCGGCCGATCCCACCGACTG
>DATDAP010000687.1:0-3250 GCA_036525335.1 Microlunatus sp.
ACTGGCACCGCGGAAGAACGGCTCGCCCCACACCGGCCGAAGTTCCGCAGACCATCCGGCGCCGTGGCGGCCATCAGTAGAACTCGACCGTGTTGACGCGGTTGATCAGCTCCCGGCCGTCCAGGAACCGGGTCGCGTTGCGGGCGAAGAGCCGCGCGATCAGGCGATCCTCGGCCGAGTTCAGGGCGGCCGTGTGCGGGCTGACCAGCACCCGCGGGTCGGTCCAGAGCGGGCTGTCCGCGGACAACGGCTCGACCGCGAACACGTCGAGCGCGGCGAAGCCGATCCGGCCGTCGGCCAGCGCCTGCGTCATCGACTCCTCATCGATGACGGTCCCGCGACCCACGCTGACCACCGTCACTCCCGGCTTGACCTTGGCGAACACCTCCCGGCTGACCAGCCCCTCCGTCGTGGCCGTGCCGGGCAGGCTGACCACGATGCCGTCGACGTCACCGACCACGTCGACGAGGTCATCGGGGTGCACCACCTGGTCAACGCCGTCCACCGCCTCCGGATGCCGGCTGGTGCCGATCACCGTGGCACCGAGCGCCTTCAGCTTGACCGCGGTAGCCCGCCCGATGCTGCCCAGACCGACCAGCAGGATCCGCTGCTGGCTGAGCAGGCCCATCTCCCATCGCCCGGTCCACTCCTTGTTGTTCTGCTGGTCCTGCAGCCGGGGCAGCGTCTTGGCCCCGGCGAGCAGCCCGAACACCGCGTACTCGGCAAGCGGCTCGGCATGCACACCGGCCGACGTGCTGAACGCGATCCGTTCCAGAGCCTCACTCGGCAGGCCGGCCAACTTGATCTGCGCGCCGCCGCCGGCGGGCATCGTGTGTACCCAGCGCAGGCCGGGATTGGCCGCGACGGTCCGGGTCAGCGCCGAAGCCAGTTCGTCGGGCACGCCGTAGAGCACCTCGGCCGAGTCGACCAGCGCGTCGAACGCCGCCTGCTGCTCGAGAGTGCGGGTGAAGTCCGGGTCGCCGGCGTGGTCGCCGGGGAAGCGCTGCGGGGCGAGCAGGCTCTGGTCCCGGACGAAGTCGATGCGCGGCTCCGCGGCCACGATCTCCGCGATCAACTCCTCACTGATCGGGGTGGATGCGACCACCCGTAACCGCTGCTGTCCCGATCCACTGGATGCCGTCATGGCTGTGTCCTCTCGTCGTAGATGCTCGTCTATCCTAGAACCTTGTTCAGTCTGTTGAACAGAGTCTCACCCGATGTCCGATCGAGCGGCTGTTTCGACCACGGAGCGTCATCCTGCTGCCACCCATTCAGAGTATTGAACCCCGGCTCCACTTATTCATAGTATTAATTCATTCCGCGAGGTCCTCCTCGCATACGTTTCCTTCGCGAGTCAGTGCGGACCGCAGTCCCGTCCGCCACCGCCGCGAAGCCGCCCCAGGGAGCCGAGCACATGGCCGACCAACCCACGACCGCCGCAGTCCGCGGCAGCGACGATCCCGAGTACGCCGCCAACCTCAAGCGGGCCACCCTGGCCGCCTCCGTTGGCAGCGCGCTGGAGTACTACGACTTCGCGCTCTATTCGCTGGCGTCCGCGCTGATCTTCGGCAAGATCTTCTTCCCCGGCCTCGGCGACGCCGCCGGGACCGTGGCCAGCCTGGCCACCCTCGCGATCGGCTTCCTGGCCCGCCCGATCGGCGGCCTGTTCTTCGGGACGCTGGGTGACAAGCTGGGGCGCAAGTGGGTCCTGATGATCACCATCGCGCTGATGGGCGGCTCCAGCTTCCTGATCGGGGTGCTGCCCACCGCCGACCAGATCGGCATCTGGGCGCCCCTGCTGCTGGTCTTCCTCCGTATCTGCCAGGGCTTCGGTGCCGGCGCCGAGCAGGCCGGCGCGACCGTGCTGATGGCCGAGTACTCCCCGACCCGGCGGCGCGGCTTCTTCTCCGCCCTCCCGTTCGTCGGAATCATGTTCGGCACCCTGCTGGCCTCCGTGGTGTTCGTCGGCCTGGGCCAGGTGCCGGAAGAGGCGCTGCTGACCTGGGTCTGGCGGATCCCGTTCCTGGCCTCGATCCTGCTGATCGGCGTCGCCGTCCTCATCCGGCTCCGGCTGCAGGAGAGCCCCACCTTCGTCAAGCTCGAGAAGCAGGAGCAGGTCGCCCACAACCCGCTGAGTGAGGTGTTCTCCAAGTCCGCACCGAGCCTGCTGCGCGGCATCGGCCTGCGGATGGCCGAGAACGGCGGCTCTTATATCTACCAGACGCTGGCCATCACCTACGTGAGCAAGCTCGGCGTGCAGACCTCGATCGGCCCGCTGGCCGTCGCCTTCGGCGCGATCCTCGGCGTGATCACCATCCCGCTGTCCGGCGCGCTGTCCGACAAGTACGGCCGGATGAAGATCTACCGCATCGGCGCCATCGTCCAACTGGTCCTGGCCCTGTTCGCCTGGCCGCTCCTGTCCACCGGCAACGCGTTCGTGACCGTGGTCGTCATCGCCATCTCCTACGGCGTGGGTGTCAACATCATGCTCGGTGCCCAGTGCGCCGCCCTGCCCGAACTCTTCGGTTCGCGGCACCGCTACGTCGGCGTGGCCGTCGCCCGGGAGTTCTCCGCGATCATCGCCGGTGGCATCGCCCCGTTCGTCGGCGCCCTGCTGCTGGGCTGGTTCAGCAACTCCTGGATCCCGCTGGCCATCTACGTGGTCATCCTGACCGCCATCACCCTGTACACCACGTTCGTCACCCCGGAGACCCGGGCCCGCGATCTGACCCTGCTGGGTGACGCGGACAAGGACACCGCCGCGCAGGTCGACGCCCGCCCCGCACCGCAGGCATCCTCCTTCCGCGACCACCACGACAGCACCCGTCCGGTCGACGTCTGATCCACCACTGACTGGAGCCTGTCAACCCGCACCTGGGGGTCAGGCTTCGGGCCGGCCTGGCCACCACCGAGCAGAGAAGAGCAGTCATGCGCATCGCCCGCATCGCCACCCCGGACGGTCCCCGCCACGTGGTCGCCGACGGATCGGACTGGGTCGAGATCGCCGACCCGTTCGCCGACACCATCGAGAAGATCGGGCCCCGGCACTCCGTGGCCACCGCGCGGTTGCTGGCCCCGGTGCAGCCGCTGGTGGTACTCGGGATGGCGCACAACGGCGCGCCAGGCGACCGGGACCTGCCCCGGCAGGCGTTCCTCAAGTCGCCGCGCACCGTCGTCGGACCCGACGCGGCCATCGTGCTGGACGACGACCTGGGCCGAGTCAACATCGAATGCGAACTGGTGGTGGTGA
>DATDAP010000688.1:0-15210 GCA_036525335.1 Microlunatus sp.
ATCGCGCGGGCGTTCCTGGTCCCCGAAGCCACGTTGGCGCAGCGGATCAGCCGGGCCAAGTCCCGGCTGCGCCGGCTCGTCGGCCCGTTCGCCGCGCTCGGCGCCGGCGAGCTGCCGGACCGGGTGGCCGCGGTCGCCCAGGTGCTGTACGTGGTGTTCACGGAGGGCCACCTGAGCACTGCGGGTCAGGACCTGTACGACGTCTCGCTGAGCGAGGAGGCCATCCGGTTGACGCGGTGGCTACACGCCCGGCTGCCGGAGTCGGCGGAGATCAGCGGACTGCTGGCGCTGATGCTGCTGACCGACGCTCGGCGGGCGTCCCGACTCGACGCCGACGGCTCGCTCATCCCGCTCGACCGGCAGGACCGGACCCGCTGGGACCGCGGTCGCTTGCGCGGGGGCATCGCGTTGATCGAGGCGACCCTGCCGGTCGGGCCGGTCGGGCCGTACCAGCTGCAGGCGGCCATCGCCGCGGTGCACGCCGAGGCCGCGCGGGCCGAGGACACCGACTGGGCCCAGATCGAGGTGCTCTACCGGATGCTGGCGGAGCAGACACCCGGACCCGTGGTGACGCTGAACCAGGCGGTCGCCGTGGCGATGGTGCAAGGCCCGGAGGCTGGTCTGCGGATGATCGCCCCGCTGGCTTCGACCCGGGAGCTGCAGCACAGTCATCGGCTGCCCGCGGTACAGGCGCACCTGCTCGCGCTGGCGGGACGTCCGGCCGAGGCGCGGATCGCGTACGCGGAAGCGGCTCGGCTGGCCACGAGCATCCCCGAGCAGCGCTACCTCAACGACCGGGCCGCGGAGTCCTCGGACTGATCCGGCCGCTAGTCGACACCGGGCCGACGAACCGCAGCGGTCAGGCGGGCTCCTGGTAGATGCCGAGCACGTTACGACCGGGATCGCGGAACAGTGCGATCGTCTCCGTGCTGTGCCCGAGGGGGGCCTCGATGGTCCCACCGGTGGCGACGATCAGGGCCACCGTCGTCTCGGCGTCGTCGACCATCACGTACGTGGTGATGCCGGACCGGTCCTGCGGACGACGGCCGGTGACGAAGGCCCCGCTCACCTCGCCGCCGTCGTCGAACGCGAGGGCACCGTCGCCGCGTTCGCGGATCCGCCAGTCGAACACGGTGGCGTAGAAGTCGGCAGAGACCCGCGGATCGTCGGCGGGGATCTCCAGGTAACAGATCCGAGGTGTCGCCATGACCACTGAGGCTACGCCGCGCCGGTCGGCGGCGGTCGACCGCCGGAGGTCTCCGAGAGCAGGCGACGCACCTCGAGGGCGTCGAACCGGTCGCTCGCGTCGAGGACGTGCCCGATGGTCGCGGCCTGCGCGTCGGCCCGTTCGAGCAGGGACGCGGCTGTCGAGAGATCACCGTCCACTGCGGCCGACCGAGCCAGGCCTTCCAGGGCCAGGACCGCGCTCTCGGCATCGGACACCGCCTCAGCCGCGACCAGGACGCTGCTCAGTCCTTGATGATCATGCCGGGCGGCCGCCAGCAGGCAGCGGTTGAGCAGTGCCAGGTCGCCGCCGCCGGCCGCGGCGTACCAGCGTTCGTTCTGCTCCCACAGGGCGACCGCGCCGGCCCTGTCGCCCGACGATCGACGGAGCCGGGCCAGGTTCAGCCGGGCAGTGGCCGCCAGCCGACCGTCGCCGCTCGCCGTGGCCGCCGCCAAGGCTTCGTCGTACGAGGCGGCGGCCCGCGGATCACCGGCCCGCTGCTGCACCCGGGCCAGCGTGGCCCGGTGCAGGGCTGCCTGACCGAGAAAGCCCAGGGCGACGGACGTGTCGGCCGCCCGCTCCAGCGTGTGCGCCGCGTCGGCGAAACGCTGCTCGGCCTGGGCGACGGCCCCGAGCATGGCCTGGGCGTGCACCAGGCCCCAGGCGTCGCCGATCGGCTCGAGGATGGCCAGCGCCTCCGCGGCCTCGCGGCTCGCCGTGCCGATGTCGCCGAGCATCAGCGATCCGTACCCACCGAGCAACAGGGCCGCCGCCGTCGACCACTCCAGCTGGCGGGATCGATAGGTGATGAGGCTGGTCGCCGCGGCGGTCCGGGCCAGCGCGGGACGACCCTCCTGGATGGCCACGAACGCCTGATGCCGCTCGACATCGGCGACCAGGACCTCGTCGGCCAGGTCGGTGACCAGCCCTCGGGCCCGGTCCAGATCACGCTGGGCGAGCACGACGTCCCCGGCCGACGACTCCAGCCACGCCACCAGCAGCCAGCCGCTGACCAGGTCGCGGCTGGGGTTGTCCTGACGCAGGGCGTTGCGTACGCGAGCCGCGCCCGCCGTACCGTCACCGAGCACCACCCAGGTCCAGCCGAAAGCTGTCGCGATCCTGGCGCCCAGGACGGGGTCCTGCGCCGCACACCATCGCAGCGCCGCGTCGACGTTGGCGCGTTCGGCTCGGGCGATGGCCACGCACTCGGGTTGCCGATCGCTGCGGACGTGGTCGTCGCACCACACCGCCAGCCGGGCGAACCAGTCGGCGTGCGCGGCGAACGCGGCCGGCGCCCGGCCACTCTCACTCAACCGATCGGCGGCGTACAGGCGGATGCTGTCGAGCAGCCGGTAGCGCAGCTGATCGGCCCCCGCGTCATCGATCATCACAAGAGAGCGGTCCACCAGCCGCCCGATGGTGTCGGCGACGGCCTCTGCCGGCACGCCGAGGGCCGCGAGCACCCGCTCGACACCGCCGAGCGAGGCGCTACCGACGAAGCACGACAACGCCCAGAGCGCACGCTGGTCGTCGGGGAACAGCAGGTCGTAGCTCCAGGCGATCGCGCCCGCCAGCGCGCGGCGCCGCTCCGGTCGCGAGCTGCTCGGATCGCGCAGCAGGCCGAACCGGTCGTCGAGGCGCCGGGCGATGTCGCGGATCGAGAGCGACCGGGTGCGCGCCGCGGCCAGCTCGATCGCCAGCGGCAGACCGTCCAGCGAATGGCAGATCTCCTCGATCGCGACCCGGGCGTCGGAGTCCGGTCCAGGCCCTCCTCGCCGATGCCGCGCACGCTGCTCGAACAGGGCGACGGACTCGCGTTGGCCCAGCGGGGCCAGCGCGTACGGGTGCTCCTCGGCCAGACCGAGAGGTGCCTGACTCGTGGCCAGCACGGTGAGCCGCGGCGCCACCGTGAAGAGTGACTCGACCAGATCAGCCACCGCGCTCACCAGATGCTCGCAGTTGTCGAGGACGAGGGCGGTGTCGGCCCCCGCGAGCCGGTCGGACAGCGCCGACCCACCGCCGACCACGCGGAGTGTCTCGGCCACGACGTGGGCCAGGTCGGCGGCGGGGTCGACCCCGTCGAGACGGATCAACCACACACCACCGGGGGGTGGTGGATCCAACCGGAGGGCCGCCTCCAGCGCGAGTCTGGTCTTGCCGACGCCGCCGGGACCCAGGATCGTCACCAGCCGGCGGTCGGCGAGGGCCGACAGGACCTCGGCCAGGTCGTCGTCGCGGCCGATCGTGGACCCGGTCTGCGGCGGCAGGTTGCCCGGCACCGTCACCTCCCGTACGGCGCCGCTCACCAGTCGAGTACTCTGCCGCAGCAGCTGTCGCTCCAGCAGGCGCAACGGCGCGCCGGGCTCGACCCCGAGCTCGTCGTCGAGAAGCCGACGCACCCGCCGGTACGCAGCCAGCGCGTCGGCCTGCCGCCCGGCCCGGTAGAGCGCGGTGATCAGGCTCGCCCAGAGACCTTCACGCAGCGGATGTTCCGCGACCAGTGACTCCAGCTCCGCCACCACCTCACCCCCGCCGCCGAGATCCACCCGCCCCGCCATGGCGCGCTCCAGCAGGGTCAGCCGTACCTCGTTCAACCTGGTGCGATGCGGTGCGGCCCAGTCCCCCAGATCGGCCAGCACGTCGCCGCGGAACAGCGCGAGTCCCGCCCGGGCGGCCGTGAGCGAGGCCGCCGGATCCCCGGCCACCGCGGCGGACGCACTCGTCGCCGCCAACGCGACCAGCTCGGTGGCGTCGACCGCTTCCGGCGGCACAGCCAAGCGGTAGCCGTCGCCCGCGCTCTCCACCAGGGTCCGGCCGATGGTCCGACGCAGCTGAGACACCTTCGACTGCAGGGTGTTGCGCGCCGTGGGTTCGCCCCACAGATCCTCGACCAGGGTGTCGACACGAACGGACCGCCCCGCATCCAGCGCCAGCCGGGCCAGCAGCTCGGTCGTCTTGCCCACCGGCACCGCCGCTGGCACACCGTCCAGCCGTGCCTCGACCGGTCCGAGCACCCCGACGGTGAGCACGGATCCGAGCCTAGTGGTTGCCGTGACCACTGGTGCCGCATCGGCGGTCCGTCAGCCGCCGTCAGCGTGGCGTCAGCGGAGGGCGGGACGGTGAGGCCGTGAAAACCTACGAACCCGGCGAAACCGGCGGACCAGACGGTGCAGCGACGGAGAAGGATCGCGTCCGCGGCGACGCCGATCTGGTCCGCCGGCTGATGGCCGGGGACCCGGCGGCCGCCGCTCGGGCCCTCGCCCTCGCCCCGGGCCGCGACGATCCCGCGCTGCTGGTGGCCGCCGCCGTCGTGTCCGGCGACCGCGTTCAGCTGGAGCGGGCGAGTCTCTGCGCGCGCACGGCCCGTGACCGTCAGCTCGTCGTGCTCGCCGCCGCCCACCTCCGCAATGACCACGAGCTCTTCTCGGTCCTGGTTCGCGAGCACCTGTCCGAGTATCCCGACCACGTGCTGGCGGCGTGGATCGCCGCCCAGCACACCTGATCCACCGGCCCCTCGTCCCAACCTCAGAAAGCGAGAACTCATGTCCGCCCTCACGACAGCCGAAGCCCCCACCACCGCACCCCCGTCTCCGGCCCGTACGGTGCTCCGCTGGATGCTCTCGTTCGCCGGGTTCCCGCTCGGCGGGTTCGCGGCCATGGTCATCGTCGGACCAGTCGACAGCCTCGGCTCGGCGGTCGCCGGCGGGCTCCTCACCGGACTGGTGCTCGGTGCGGTGCAGGCCTGGGCGCTGCGTCTGGGAGGACGTACGGGCACCTGCTGGGCCCTCGCCACCGCTGCCGGGCTGGGCGTCGGCCTCACCGTCGGAGCGGCAGCCGTCGGGTTCGACACCCATCTGGTCGATCTCCAGCTGCAGGGGGCCGTCTCGGGTGCCGCGGTGGGAGTGGCTCAGGCCGTGCTGCTGTGGCCGCGAACCGGCCGCTGGGCCCTCGTGTGGCCGGTCTACCTGGCCGCCGCCTGGGTCGCCGGCTGGAGCGTCACCACCGAGATCGGCGTCGCCGTGGGCGAGCAGTTCACGGTCTTCGGCTCCGCGGGCGCCGTGACGGTGGCCGTGCTGACGTCGGTCCTGCCGCTCCTCCTGTGCACGCGCTTCGGTGCCCTCCCGGCGGACCGCACCGGAACGGACGCGCGATGACCCGCCACGTGGTCTTCGGCACCGGCCAGATCGGTCGGGCCGTCGTCGCTCAGCTCGTGGCCCAGGGCCAGCAGGTGGTGGCCGTCAACCGCAGCGGACGCGGCGACCTCCCGGGCGCCGACGTGATCGCGGCGGACGCCGCCGACCCCTCGGTCACGACCGGGCTCTGCGCCGGCGCCGACGTCGTCTACTTCTGTCTCAACGCGGTCCACTACGAGCGCTGGGTGGCGGAATTCCCTCCTCTGCAACGCGGTGTGCTGACCGGAGCGCAACGTGCCGGTGCCCGCCTCGTCGTGCTGGACAACCTGTACGCCTACGGTCCGCCCAACGGTCGCCGGTTGGTCGAGTCGATCGAGCCCAACCCCACCTCGGCCAAGGCGGCCACGCGAGCGGCCATGACCGCCGAGCTGCTCGAGGCCCATCGTCTCGGGCGGACCGAGGTGACCATCGGCCGTGCTTCCGACTACTTCGGGCCGGGCACGACGCGTTCTGCTCTCGGCGAGTCGGTGTTCGGTCCGGCCCTGAACGGCGGCCGGGCCCAGGTGATGGGCGACCCCGACACTCTGCACAGCTACTCCTACACCCCTGACGTCGCGACCGGACTGATCACCCTCGGCGCCGCGCCCGACGCCGTCGGACGCATCTGGCACCTCCCGGTGCCGGAAGCGAGCACCACCCGGCAGCTCATCGATCAGGTCTATGCCCTGGCTGGTCATCGTCCGCGACTGCTGGCCGCCGGACGCACCACCCTGCGGCTGCTCGGAGCGGTGCTGCCCGAGCTGCGCGAGTACCGCCACACCCTCTACCAGTTCACCGAACCGTGGGTGGTCGACGACAACGCCTTCCGCACGGCCTTCGGAGGGTACGCGACACCGCTGGCCGACGCTCTCGCCGCCACCGTGGACTGGTATCGCGGTCGCGCCGTCGTACCCGTCCCGTGATCGACCGATCTATCGACATCCTCACCTCACAACGACATCAGGAGATGATCATGAACTCTGCCCTGGCTCAGACCACGACCCCGACATCAGCTCTCGCCCGGCGCGCGGGCGTCTCGCTCGCTCTGGCTGCGCTCCTCGCGATCGCCGGTTTCACGGCCCTCGGCTCGGTGTTCGCGTACCCGCAGATCCTGGCCGAGCCGCCGGCCGACATCTTGATCGCGTTCCGTACGCACCAGAGCGCCGTGATGGCCTGGTTCGGCGTCCTGGTGCTCGGCGCCGCCCTGATGGCCCCGGCGGGTGTCTGGCTCGGCCGGCTCACCGGGGGCCGCCTCGGCCGAGCGATCAAGGTCGTCGGGGTCGCCGCCGCGATCGTCCAGGTGGCCGGGCTACAGCGCTGGCTCACCCTGGTGCCGGCGATCAGCATCGAGGCCGTCGACCCCGCTCGGCACGCGTCCGGGGTGGAGCGCTTCTCTTTCTGGCACACGCTTCTGGGCACTGCGGTCGGCGAGACCCTCGGCTACGCCCTCACCGCCACCTTCACTGCGCTGCTGGTGGTCTCGCTCCGTCGCCGGGGTCTGCCCCGGTGGCTCGGTGCGGTGGGATTCGTGGCGGCCGCGTTGATCGCCACGGGTGTCGTGGTCCCGGTGGCGGAGCCGGCGAGCCTGACCAACTTCGTCGGGTACGTGCTCTGGTGCGGCTGGCTCCTGATCATCGCGGTGATCTTGATCCGGATGCCCCGGTCCGCCCCTGCGGTATCAGGAAGCCTCCAGCCGAGTCCTCAGCGGTAACAGCATCTAGTCTCGGGGAGTTCCGGATGGTCGCTCGAAATGCCCTCACCCGTATCGGCGGTGGCCTCGTCGCCACCCTCGTCGTCGGGCCACTGACCCTCATCCCACCGGCGTACGCCGCAGCCGAGGGCTGCAGCCCGGGCCTGAGATCCGACTTCAACGGTGACGGGCGCTCGGACACGGCCGTGGCCGATACGTACGCCACCGTCAACGGTCAGGTCCAGGCGGGCCGCGTGATCGTCCTGTACGGCGATGCCGACGGCCGGATCGGCGAAGGAGCCAAGGGCACCGTGGCCCAAGGTGCGGGCACCGTGGGAGGTGTGGCCGAGGCGGGGGATCGCTTCGGCTCCGCCCTGGCCGTCGCCGATCTCGACTGTGACGGATTCACCGACCTCGTGGTCGGCACACCGCTGGAGGACATCAGCGGTCAGGCCGACTCCGGCTACGTACAGATCATCTGGGGCGGCGTGGCCGGCCTGGGCGCGGGCGAGAACTCGCGGCAGCTCACCCAGAACGACTTCCCGAACGCCGACATCACCGCCGGTGACCAGTTCGGCTTCGCCGTGGACGCACTGGAGGACGTCGGGCAGGGCGGCACCCCGGCACCGGACGCCTTCGCCCTGGCCATCGGCGTGCCCGGGGGCAACATCGGCGGGTTGAACGACTCCGGCTGGGTCGGGATGCTGCATGCCCTGGACGGCGGCAACGTCGCCACCGGGATCAGCCAGAACTCGACTGGGGTGCCCGGCTCCGCGGAGACCGGTGACCGGTTCGGCGCGGCTGTCTCGATCAACCAGCTCCTGGGCGGCAGTGGGAGCACCGTCATCGATCTGGTGGTCGGAGTGCCCAATGAGGACGTCGGTTCGGTCGCCGACGCCGGCGCGATCGCGGTGATCAAGGACGTCTACGACGAGGAGTTCCCCGGCAGTCGAGACTTCCATCAGGACTCGCCGGGAGTCCCCGGGACGGCCGAGGCCGGCGACCAGTTCGGGCGCAGCCTGGACACCGTCCGGGTGGGTGGCACCACCCGCCTGGCGGTCGGGGTACCCGGCGAGGACGTGGGCAGCGACAGCAATGCCGGCGCGGTGCAGCTGTTCAGCTCCAACAACGTCACGATCACCACGGGTGCGAACCTGACCCAGGACACCGCAGATGTCACCGGCGTCACCGAGTCGGGCGACCTGTTCGGTGACCAGCTCGCGTTCGCCGCTCCGGGACTCGGGGATACGACCACCAGACTCGCGGTCAGCGCTCCCTCCGAGGACGGCACCGTCGCCAACCAGGGAATGGTCCAGGTGTTCCCGATCACCGATCTGGACGCCGAGACCAGCTACTCCCAGGACAGCGCGGGCGTCCCCGGCACGGCCGAGGCGGGCGACCAGTTCGGCAGGACCCTCGCCTTCGTGGGCGGCGCAACGGAACGAGCCTGGATCATCGGCGTCCCGGACGACGTGGGCAACAGCTCCGGCATGGTGAACGTGATCCCGCTGGGCGGCGGCGCACCCCGGTCCTGGGCTCCCGGCGTCGGAGGCATTCCAGTCGGTGGTGCCAGTCGGTTCGGTGGGGCCGTGGCCAGTGTGCACGGCGGCACCACCTGAGAGCACCGGTGCCGAGCCCCAAGGCCGTCGAGAAGGAGGATCGGTACCGCGACCGCGGGGGGCAACCCTGACGGAACCTCCTTCTCGACGGTCTCGCCCACTTACGCCCGGCCACAAATCCGCGCCGCCTCACTCCGACGACGCGATCGGCACAGGCAGCGTCATCTTCAGCCGGTGCGACCCTGGAGGACGAGCGGACCGCGGCGTGGGAGGCACAGTGGATCGAGAAGAGTTCGTCGAGTTCGTCCGGCGACGGGGCTTGGCGGTGGTTGCCACCTGTGCTGAGGGCGTACCGGAGGCGGCGCTGGGAGCAGCTCGGCCACCGATGAGGCGGAACTCGTCTTCGACACCAGTTCCTTCTCTCGGAACTCCTGGAGGCCTACTTCGGACAGCATCCCGACGGCAGAGAGCGAGCGCAGGACCCCGACATCGTGCACCTACGGGTGCGCCACACCTGGGTGCGGTACTGCGACTACCGCCCCGACACGTTCGGGATCGCCGAGAGTGAGGGACCCTTCTGAACGGCACAGGTGGTGATCCACCATGGTTACCATGTCGAAGCACATCGCCTTTCTCCGCGCGGTGAATCTCGGCAGGCGCCGAGTGCGCAACGCAAGCCTGGTGGAGATTCTTGAGCGACTTGGCTATGGCGACGTGTGGACCTACATCAACAGCGGGAACGTGGTCTTCTCGGCTGACACTTCGCGGGCGGCACTCGAGACGTCGATCCGTGCCGCGGTGGAGTCCGATGTCGGCTTCGAGGTCACCACGTTCGTTCGCTCGGTCAGGGAACTGCGCAAGATCGTCGACCTGCAACCGTTCGAGCTGGGATCGGGAGACACGTACTTCGTGACGTTCCTCGCCGACCGCTCGACAGCGTCCCAGCGGAAGGAGCTCGAAGCTCTCTCCAACGACTTCGACACCCTGACGGTCGATGGCCGGGAGGTGCATTGGCTGATGCACGGGAAGTCGACCGACTCGAGACTCGTCAAGCGTCAGTGGGAGCAGATCCTCGGAGTGAACTCGAGCACGAGCCGAAACATGACGATGCTCACGAAGCTCATCGACAAGGTCGAAGCACGCTAGCCGGTGCTCTGGTCGTCAGGGTTCGGGGCGCCGCTGAGATACTGCGAGGATGCCGCCAGTAGGTGCCCTGGATCGCCTGGAGACCGAACGTCTGATCCTGCGGCCGAGTGAGGTGGACGATGCCGCCACCTTTCGGACGATGTGGAGCGAGCGGGATCCGAGGGTGCCGCCGCACCGACGGATCAGCTCGGACGGCAGACCGACGGTCGACGACATCGCTGCACAGATCCGTGGAGAACCCGAGGGACGGCGGCTGAGGCTCCTGACCGTGGAGCGGAAAGGCTCAGCCGACGCCATCGGCTACTGCGGGCTGACTCCCCACGGGAACGGCTCGCCTGACGAACCCGAGTTGGCTTATGAGCTGCTGCAGGCGGCTCACGGTCGCGGGTACGCAACCGAGGCTGCTCAGGCTGCGGTCAGCTGGGCGGGCGAAGCGGGCTATCAGCGGTTGTGGGCTGGGGTCTGGGACTGGAATGTCGCGTCGCGACGGGTCCTCGAGAAGCTCGGGTTCTGCGAAACGGGCCAGGTCGAGCCCCACTCTGTGCACGGCCAGAGGCTGCTGACCGTCCGAGAGCTCGAGTTTCCTCGAGCCTCGGAGGCCAGATGCCTCACGTCGTCCAGCGAACGTCAGCAGTGTCCGGTGTGAGCGGCGCACTTGGCGACGTCAGATGGCACTGGTCCGGTCAGAGATCCAGTCGTCGATGAGTGACTGGGACCCGTTCGGATACAGCGGAACATCTGTCTCGACGTCGACCGGCCGCCACTCCACCCGGATGGGCCCGCCGTCGTCGTACCAGCCTCCCTCATCCGGCACCACTCCGTCGGCGACCGTGGCGGCGTAGACGAACACGACCTCGTGTCCGGGCGTCCCGGCGTAGGAATAGACGTTCTCGACAACACCGAGCAGTGTCACCTCGGAGAGCTCGGTGTCGAGCTCCTCAGCGATCTCCCGTACGACGGCGTCCGCGGAGTGTTCTCCGAACTCGACGTGCCCGCCCAAGAGTCGATGGAACGTGGCCGGCTGCTTCGTCTCGTCGCAACTCACCCAGACGAGATGCCGGGATCGGGACACGTCCAGGAGCACAGCGAACGCCTTCACCTTGATCGCTCGGTCCACGAGTCCTCCAACACGCCGTCGAACCCATCGAGTGACCGAATCTATGGCCAGCCGTGGCGTTCCGGACTGACCCCGCCCGGCCGCTCGGGGTGACGCACTGCCTGCCCTGCGTCAGAAGGTCGGACTCAAGCTGCGCCAGGTGCTGCCGCTAGCCGGTGTAGGTTCGCCGAATCTGTCGGCGGCAGAGTGCGCTGACCAGGCGGACGACAGATCGGGTTGCGCACACACAGACTCTCATTATTGTCGGTTCCCTCAAGACCGGCGGCTTGACCTGGTCGGCAACGATCGACCTTGCGATCCTCATATACATATACGTATAGTGAGAGCGTGAGCTACGATGAGGACGTGCCGAACAAGACGATCTACGTCGCCGACGCCGACCTGCCGCTGTTCCAGCGGGCTCAGGAACTCACCGGCGACAACCTCTCGGCGACCATCGTCCGAGCCCTGCGTCGGCTGGTCGAGATCGAGGAGGGCCGCGCGGAGGGCTTCGAGGAGATCACCGTGCGGGTCGGCACCGGCGCCGGCCGACGGCAGCGGTTCGTCGGGGTCCTGCTGGCCGAGTGGAACCGCTCGACCAGCGAACGGGAGGAGAATTACCGGGTCTACCGCTCGCAGAGCGGGAAGTACGTGCTGCACCTCAAGCGTTCGTCGGAGTCGGTCTGGACCGCCGGACCCCACGGCCAGGCCACAGGCTGGCGCAAGCACTTCGCCAGCGACCAGCAGTCGGGGACGTTGCCCAAGACGGCCTCACTGCAGGTCTTCGACGACCTGGACTCGCTCCGCAAGCACGTGCCGCACGAGTTGTACACCCTGGTCGAAGCCGCGGCCGAACAGCCGGTCATCGAGGACCTCGACATCTAGTCACCTCTGCCGCCCGACCCCGATGCGATCACCGCTGCCCTGCCGGCCCGGACGGTGCTGGTGGCAACCTGATCTCGGTCGTCGTTGCCGTCCTGGTTGCGGTGGTGACGAGCTTCCGCTCCGGCGCCGGGGTGCTCTGCCCGGCTCGCGGGCGCCGCCCTGCTGTTCCTGTTCACCCTGGCCCTGACCTGAATCGCGGTGATTCCCAGGCTCACCGCGAAGTCCGCGGACGGCGCAAGCGCGATCTCCTACCCGCTGATCTTCCTGCCCATCATCAGCTCGGCGTTCGTGCCCACCGACACCGTGCCCACCAGCCTGTGACCTCCATCGTCGACGCGATGCGCAACATGCTCACCCAACAGGTGGGTACGAACATCTGGACCGCCCTTGCCCGGTGCGTCGGCATCCTCGGGGTCGTCGAGGGATGGGTCTCCCCGGGGCGGGGCACCGTGACGACAGCACGGGACCGCAAGACGTCGGGGTTACGGAACCGATCGACCTACTTGTCTTGCCCAACCGTGTGTGGTCGGGGCTCTTGCCGTATGACTGCCCCGACACGATGCCCGGTGAGGGGCGGGCTCCGGCGACGATCCGCGGGCTGGTCGACGGCGTGGAGTTGTTCAGGCTGTTCGATTCCCGCCTGCTGAGCGACCTTGCCGAACGTGGTCGCTACCGGCTCTCCTCTGTCTGCCGCTGTGACGGGTACCGCCATCCAACGGGTGCCGCCATCCAGTGACCGGTATCGGCGACGTGTTCGATAGGCGCACGACACGAAAGCTGGATAACGACACGTCACCGACAAGAAAGCTGAGAACCGACAAGTCGGGCGAGAACCTACAACCCAGTGGGGTGGGCCTGTTCGCCCACGGTGAACGAGGAACAAATCCGCTTCGATGAGCCTTGAGTGGATGTCGCTCAACCCTCCGAGCGACCTTCGATTCTGGAGGCTCTTGCATGACGACGACTCAACTTCCTGTGCTCTTCCTCACCGACCTGGTCGTCCTCCCCGGCATGGTCGTGCCGATCGAGCTCGACGACACCTCGCAGGCCGCGGTCGACGCGGCCCAGGCCAGCAGCGACAGCGAGCTGCTGGTCGCACCCCGCTTGGAGGACCGGTACGCCACGTACGGAGTGGTGGCCACCATCGTGCAGCTCGGTCGCCTGGCGACCGGTCAGCCGGCGGCTGTGATCCGCGCCGAGCGGCGGGTCAAGATCGGGTCCGGAGTCACCGGTCCGGGTGCGGCCCTCTGGGTCGAGGCCGAGGACGTGATCGAGGACGGGGACGACTCCGAGGCCGTACGGACCCTGGCCGGCGAGTACAAGGCGCTGGTCATCGCGTCCCTGCAGCGGCGTGACGCGTGGCAGGTCATCGAGACGGTCAACCGGGTCAGCGATGCATCCAACCTGGCCGACCTGGCCGGCTACGCGCCGTACCTGACCGATGAGCAGAAGATGCAGTTGCTGGAGACGCCCGACGTCGCCGAGCGGCTTACCGCGCTGATCGGCTGGACCACGGACCACCTGGCCGAGATCGAGGTGAACGACAAGATCGCCTCCGATGTCCGCGAGGGCATGGACAAGAGCCAGCGGGAGTTCCTGCTCCGCCAGCAGCTCAACGCCATCCGCAAGGAGCTCGGCGAGGACGAGCCCGACGGCGCGCAGGACTACCGCACCCGGGTCGAGGAGGCAGACCTGCCGGAGGACGTGCGCAAGGCCGCCCTACGCGAGGTCGGCAAGCTCGAACGGGGCAGCGACCAGAGTCCCGAGGCTGGCTACCTGCGGACCTGGCTGGACACCATCCTCGACATCCCGTGGGGTACGACGACCACCGACTCCGACGACATCGTCGCCGCCCGAGCGGTGCTGGACGCTGACCACCACGGCCTGGACGACGTCAAGGAGAGGATCGTGGAGTACCTGGCGATCCGGTCCCGCCGCGCACGCCGCGGACTGGAGGTCGTCGGCGGCCGCGGCTCCGGCGCCGTGCTGGCCCTGGTCGGGCCGCCGGGCGTCGGCAAGACCTCGCTCGGCGAGTCGGTAGCCCGGGCGCTCGGCCGGAAGTTCGTCCGGGTCGCCCTCGGCGGCGTCCGCGACGAGGCGGAGATCCGCGGTCACCGGCGGACGTACGTGGGTGCACTGCCCGGTCGGATCGTCCGGGCGATCACCGAAGCGGGTTCGATGAACCCGGTCATCCTGCTGGACGAGATCGACAAGGTCGGCTCGGACTACCGTGGCGACCCGAGTGCCGCCCTGCTGGAGGTGCTGGACCCAGCGCAGAACCACACCTTCCGTGATCACTACCTGGAGGTCGACCTGGACCTGTCCGACGTGGTGTTCCTGGCCACGGCGAACGTCCTCGAGTCGATCCCCCAGCCGCTGCTGGACCGGATGGAGCTGGTCGGTCTCGACGGCTACACCGAGGACGACAAGATCGCCATCGCCCGGGACTACCTGTTGCCCAAGCAGCAGGAACTGGCCGCCCTGACCGCCGACGAGGTGGAGATCACCGACGAGGCGCTGCGCGAGATCGCGGCGAACTACACCCGCGAGCCTGGCGTACGGCAGCTGGAGCGGCTGCTGGCGAAGGCTCTGCGCAAGGCGGCGACCGAGCTGGCCGCGGCTGACACCGCCGACGAGGCCGACACCCACGCCGAAGCCGACGACCCCCTGAAGGTGGTCGTCGCCCGGGACAACCTGAAGCGGTTCCTCGGTCGGCCGCGGTTCACGCCCGAGGCACACGAGCGCACCTCCGTGCCGGGGGTGGCCACCGGTCTGGCGGTCACCGGACTGGGAGGCGACGTGCTCTTCATCGAAGCGGCCGCGGACACGCCGATGTCGGTCGGACCGACCGCGGAGAGTCGCCGGGGCAGCCTGACCCTGACCGGTCAGCTCGGTGACGTGATGAAGGAGTCGGCGCAGATCGCCTGGAGCTACGTGCGAGCGCACGCCGAGGAGCTCGGCATCACCGACCGTACGGCGCTGGATCGCGACATCCACGTGCACGTACCGGCGGGCGCGGTCCCCAAGGACGGACCGTCGGCCGGCGTCACCATGGTCGCGGCCCTGGTCTCGATGGCCACCGGTCGCCCCGTACGGTCCGACGTCGGGATGACCGGAGAGGTCACTCTGAACGGTCGAGTGCTGCCGATCGGCGGGGTGAAGCAGAAGCTGCTCGCCGCCCAGCGGGCCGGTCTGACCACGGTGTTCGTGCCACAGCGCAACGAGCCCGATCTCGACGAGGTGCCCGAGGAGGTCCTCGCCGCCATCGACGTCAAGCCGATGACCGACGTCGCCGACATCGTGCGGTTGGCGCTCGAGCCGGTCGTGGCGGAGTCGCGGGCGGCCGACGCCGCCTAGCTGGCTGGTCGGACCTGACAGGCCGACTCCGCGGGTGCTGCAGCCCCCGCGGAGTCGGCTTTCTGGCTCTCCGGCGTCAG
>DATDAP010000689.1:0-4426 GCA_036525335.1 Microlunatus sp.
CATCACCGTCGTCGTCGACTGCGCGAACGGGGCGGCCTTCCAGACCGGTCCGGCGGCGTTCGAGTCCCAGGGCGCGAAGGTCATCAGGATCCACGCGGAGCCCGACGGCACCAACATCAACCTCAACGCCGGGTCGACGCACATGGACGCTCTGCGGTCAGCGGTGATCGAGCACGGCGCCGACCTGGGGATCGCCCTCGACGGTGACGCCGATCGCTGCCTGGCCGTCGATGCGACCGGCCGTACGGTGGACGGCGACCAGGTCCTCGCCGTCCTCGCCGGCGCGCTGAAGGAGTCGGGACAGCTCACGAACGACACCGTGGTGGCCACGGTGATGAGCAACCTCGGCTTCTTCCGGGCGATGGAGGCTGCCGGCATCACGGTGGAGCAGACCAGGGTGGGCGACCGGTACGTGCTCGAGTCCATGCACGCCCACGGGTTCTCGCTCGGTGGGGAGCAGTCGGGCCACGTCGTGCTGCTGAAGTACGCGACCACCGGTGACGGCGTGCTGACCGGGCTGCACCTGATGAGTCGGATGGCCGAGACCGGCCGGTCGTTGGCGGATCTCGCCTCGGTGATGGTGCGGCTCCCGCAGGTGCTGGTGAACGTGCCCGGCGTGGACAAGGCCCGCGCCGACACCGACCCGGTGCTCGCTGCCGCGGTGGAGGCGGCGTCGACCGAGCTCGGTCGGACCGGTCGGGTGCTGCTACGCCCCTCGGGTACGGAGTCGCTGGTGCGCGTCATGGTCGAGGCGGAGACGTTGGATCGGGCCGACGAGGTCGCCCAGTACCTGGCCGACGTCGTCCGCGATCGCCTCGCGCTCTGAGCAGCACCGGCGGGTCAACGCCTGCGACCCTCGGTGATCCCTCGCGACTTCGCTGGTGCTGCAACGCACGCGCAGTCGTTGGTGGGGGCGAACGATCGACTTCGCCGGTGCTGCAACGCACGCGCAGTTGCGCTCGGCAGTGGTGTCCGACCCGGACGGGCGTCGGGACCGATCACTCGGGAAAGTGACCGGTCCCACGACGTTTCACTGCGGCGAAGCGCCGAGCCCCCCCGACACACTCGGCAATCGAGCCCCCTGGAATCCACCTACCCCCGGTCGGTGGGATGCGGCACAGCCACCATCGCTGGACCGCATCCCACCGTCGTGAATCCTTGCGTTGCGCGAGCGCGCCCCGCATCGCATCGGTCGGCTGCGCAACATCTGGCCGGCCACGGGTGAGCGAACTCGAGGGACAAGAGCCCTGCCCCGACAGGGTGATACATCATCTCGCCCAAGTTTCTCGCCCCGATCTCCTTACCGGCCGCCCGGCGACACCATCGACACCCGACTTCGCGGTCGATACATCACCCGCGGAGTCGGGGCAGACCGGCACCGGAACAACGCCGCGGTGGATAGATCACCCGCGAAGTCGGGGCAGGCGGCACCGGGAGGGAGCTGCCTCAGACCTTCCGGATCCGGACCCACTCCACCCGGTGATCGGGCCCCTTGCGCAGGATGGTCGTCGCACGACCGCGGGTCGGCAGGATGTTGGTGGCCAGGTTCGGTCCGTTGATGGTGTCCCACAGGGACTCGGCCCGGGCGACGGCCTCGTCGGCGCTCAGCTCGGCGAACCGGGAGAAGTACGAGCGGGGGTCCCGGAAAGCTGTCTCGCGCAGCGACAGGAAGCGGGACACGTACCAGCTGCGGACGTCGGAGGGGTCGGCGTCGACGTAGACCGAGAAGTCGAAGAAGTCGCTGACCGCCAGCCCGGTCGTGCCGTCGGCCCGGACCCGGGCGGGCTGCAGCACGTTAAGTCCTTCGACGATCAGGATGTCCGGGCGCTGCACCCTGACCCGCTCCGTGGGCACGATGTCGTAGACCAGGTGGCTGTAGACGGGAGCGCTCACCACCTCAGCACCCGACTTCACATCCATCACGAACCGGAGCAGGGCGCGTCGGTCGTAGGACTCCGGGAATCCCTTGCGGTGCATCAACCCCCGCCGCTCGAGCTCGGCGTTGGGGAACAGGAAGCCGTCGGTGGTGACCAGCTCGACCCTAGGGTGCTCGGGCCAGGCGGCGAGCAGCTCGCGGAGCAGCCGGGCGGTGGTGGACTTGCCGACCGCGACCGAGCCGGCGACCCCGATCACGAACGGGGTCCGGGCCGCGGACAGCTGGAGGAAGCCGTTGGTGGCGGCGTGCAGCTCACCGGTGTAGCGGACGTAGCGGCTGAGCAACCCGGTCAGGGGCAGGTAGACCTCGCGGACGTCGGTCAGGCTGGTGGGATCGCTGAGCCCACGGAGACGTTCCAGGGTGGTTGCGTCCAACGTCATCGGGGCCGTGGCGGCCAGCTCCGCCCAGTCGGCCCGCCGCCGCTCGAGGTACGGTCCGACGACGTGCCCCAGGTGGCCTGCTGTCACGCCGGTCACACTATCTGTTCACCCATGCGCAGCGCGCGCCGTCGACCACGACCGGGGAGTCTTACGCCCGCGCCGACGAGGGTGTCGAGAACCCGGATCGTCCGCTGCCCAGCCCGTACAGTGTGCGTCATGTGTGGAATCGTCGGGTACGCGGGCCCGAAGTCGGCGGTGGACGTCGTGGTCGACGGACTACGCCGCCTGGAATACCGGGGTTACGACTCGGCGGGCGTCTGCGCCGTGGCCGACGGTGAGCTGCGGCTGGCCAAACGAGCCGGCAAGCTGGCGAACCTGGAGAAGGAGCTGTCCGACAACCCGCTCCCGGTGACGAGGCTGGCCATCGGCCACACCCGCTGGGCCACCCACGGCGGTCCGACCGATGTCAACGCCCACCCGCACGCCTCGGCGAACGGGCGAGTCGCCCTGGTGCACAACGGCATCATCGAGAACTTCGCGCAGCTGCGCGCCGAGCTCGCCGAGGCCGGCATCACACCGGTGTCCCAGACCGACACCGAGATCGCGGCCCAGCTGCTGGGCCTGGAGGTCGAGAAGGGCGCCGGGCTGACCGAGGCGCTGCGCGCGGTCTGCAACCGGCTCGAGGGTGCCTTCACCCTGGTCGCGATCGACGCCCAGCAGCCCGACACTGTGGTGGCCGCCCGCCGGAACTCGCCCCTGGTGGTCGGGGTCGGTGAGGGGGAGAACTTCCTGGCCTCCGACGTCTCGGCCTTCATCGAGCACACCCGCGAGGCCATCGAGCTCGGCCAGGACCAGGTCGTGACGATCACGCCGGCCGCGGTCGAGGTGATCACCTTCGCCGGCGAACCAGCCATCGTGCACCCGTACCACGTGTCCTGGGACCTCTCGGCGGCCGAGAAGGGTGGCTTCGACTGGTTCATGCGCAAGGAGATCTACGACCAACCGAAGGCGGTCGCCGACACACTGCTCGGACGGCACGACGCCGCCGGTGCGCTGCGGCTGGACGAGATCCGGATCGCCCCGGAGGAGCTCCGGGCGGTGGACAAGATCATCGTCATCGCCTGCGGCACGTCGTTCTACGCCGGCATGGTCGCAAAGTACGCCATCGAGCACTGGACCCGGATCCCCTGCGAGGTGGAGCTGGCGAGCGAGTTCCGGTACCGCGACCCGATCGTCGGACCCAGCACCCTGGTCGTCAGCATCTCGCAGTCCGGCGAGACGGCCGACACGTTGATGGCCATCCGGCACGCGCGGGAGCAGAAGGCCAAGGTGCTGGCGATCTGCAACACCAACGGATCGACGATCCCGCGCGAGTCCGACGCGGTGATCTACACCCACGCCGGCCCGGAGATCGGGGTGGCGTCGACCAAGGGTTTCCTCACCCAGCTGGTGGCCTGCTACCTGCTCGGGCTCTACCTGGCCCAGGTCCGGGGGACCAAGTTCGGCGACGAGATCGCCGCGATGATCGACGAGCTGGAGAAGATCCCGGCCGCGATCGAGCGCCAGCTGGCCGATCTGGACGGCGTGCTCCGACTTGCCGCCGACTTCGCCGACGCTCCGTCGGTGCTGTTCCTCGGTCGTCACGTGGGGTACCCGGTGGCCCTCGAGGGAGCTCTCAAGCTCAAGGAGCTCGCCTACATCCACGCCGAGGGCTTCGCGGCCGGCGAGCTGAAGCACGGTCCGATCGCCCTGATCGAGGACCAGCTGCCGGTCTTCGTCGTGATGCCCCCCCAGGGTCGCGATCTGGTGCACGACAAGGTCGTCTCCAACATCCAGGAGATCCGCGCCCGAGGGGCCCGGACGATCGTGCTGGCGGAGGAAGGCGACGACGTGACGCCGTACGCGGACGTGGTCATCACCCTGCCCAAGGTGCCGACGCTGCTGCAGCCGCTGGTGGCGATCGTGCCGCTCCAGGTGTTCGCCTGCGAGCTGGCCACCCGCAAGGGTCACGACGTCGACCAGCCGCGCAACCTGGCCAAGTCCGTCACGGTCGAGTGACCGACGCGACCACCGCCCGGGTCGTGATCGCGGGGCGACCATGATCAGCCGG
>DATDAP010000690.1:0-2821 GCA_036525335.1 Microlunatus sp.
GCTAGTGGTTGCGGCCGGAAGTTCGTCAAGGGACTCCGGTGTCCAGGTGCGTGCATCGCCAGGCCGACGAGGGAGGGATGCCGAGTCGCATCGCGACCGAGGAGAACGCAGCGAGGTGCGTGCCTGGGCGCCGGAGACCCCAACGAACTTGTGGCCGTGACCACTAGCGCGAGAAGCACGATCCCGAGCGACAAGGAGAGAATGCCGGGAAACAATGGCGGCATGGCCGACGACGACACGCAGGGACCGGCGGGGTGGAACGACGACGAGCGGGTCCGTCGCTGGATCATCGGCGCCCGGCAGCGCGAGGGGCAGATGGTCCCGATCAGCGCGGAGCTGTTCGCCGCCGCGGACCTGCAGCCGGGTGAGGCGGTGCTGGACGTCGGGTGCGGTACGGGCACGACGACCGTCCAGGCCGCTCGCGCCGTCGGCGCCAGCGGCCGGGTGACCGGCTCCGACATCTCACCGGTGATGATCGACACCGCCCGGGAGTCCGCCGACGGCGAGGGCATCACCTGGCTGGTGGCCGACGCCCAGACGTACGACTTCGGCGACGGCACCCTGGACGCCGTCATCTCCCGATTCGGGGTGATGTTCTTCCCCGATCCGGTCGCCGCCTTCGCCAACCTGGCCCGCGCGACGCGACCGGGCGGCCGACTCGTCGCCGCGGTCTGGCAGACCCGCGACCGGGCGCCCCTGTTCGAGATCCCGTACGCTACGGCGGCCGCGGTCCTGGACGACCTCGGACTGGAGTACGAACCGGTGGGCATCGCCGACAACCAGTGCAGCCTCGGCAGCCACGACCGCGTCGTCTCGGCGCTGGAGCCGGCCGGCTGGAGACAGATCGAGACTCGACCGACGGAGCAGACCGTCTACGTCGGCGGCACGCTGGCACCGGCGGATGCGGCCGCGGGCGCCCTGGACGTGGGTCCCATCCGCGGCCTGATCGAGGGCCGACCCGATGACGTACGCGATCAGGTCCGGATGGCGTTGGCCGCGGCGTTCGAGCCCTTCTTCGACGGCACCGGGGTCGCCCTACCGGGCGGCTTCATGATCGTCACGGCTCGCCGCTGACTCCCGCCGCGGCCGCGGTCCGGATCGGCTCAACCGCCGAACAGGTCAACCAGCAGGAAGACGTCCAGCACGATGATCACGGCGGTGGCCAACCCGGCGACCACGGTCGTGACCCGGGCGTTCACCAGCCGGCCCATCACCGCGCGGCGGGAGGTGAGCAGCACCAGCGGCAGCAGGTTGGCCGGCAGCCCGAACGACAGGACCACCTGACTGAGCACCAGCGCCGTGGTCGGGTCGACGCCGGCGATCAGGATGACCAACGGCGGCACCACGGCCAGCAGCCGACGCAGCCACAACGAGATGGGGCGGGCCCAGAACCCCTGCATGACGATCTGGCCGGTGTAGATGCCGACGATCGTCGAGGACAGCCCCGAGGCCAGCAGCGCGAGCCCGAAACCGACCGCCGCGACAGAGCCGAGGACGTCATCGATGGCGGCGTACGCCTCTTCCAGCCCGCCGGCCGCCTCGCTGGGCAGTCGGGCGGCGATCAGCACCAGCGAGACGTTGGCCAGCGCCGCGAGCGACATCGCGATGGCGATGGCCTTGCGGGCTCGGGCCGCCGCCGCGAGCTTGGCGGCGTCCTCCGGACGGCTGTCCTCCCGCGACATCGCGGAGTGGAAGTGCAGGGCGTGCGGCATCACGGTGGCCCCGATGATGCCCACGGCCAGCAGCGCGGCCGAGCCTTCCAGCGGCCTTGGCACCAGGCCGCGGACGAAGGCCGGACCGTCGACCCCGGCGATGATCAGCTCGGCCACCAGCAGCACGACGATCAGCGCGAACAGGACCAGCAGCACCGGCCGGAACCCCTCGTACCCCCGGATCCGCAGGGCGAGCAGCACGAACCCGAAGGCGGCCACGATCACGGCACCCCAGACCATCGGGATCCCGAACAGCAGGTACAGCGCGAAGGCCCCTCCGACCAGCTCGGCCAGATCGGTCATGATCACGACCAGCTCGGCCTGGATCCACAGGGCACGACGCAGCCCGCGACCGTAGCGCAGGCGGCAGTTCTCGGCCAGGCTCAGGCCGGTGGCGATGCCCAGCTTGGCGGCCAGGTACTGCACCACCGACGCGGTCAGGCTGGCGCCGACGACGACCCACACCAGGGTGTAACCGTGCTCGGCACCGGCGGCCACGTTGACCGCGAAGTTGCCCGGGTCGACGTACGCGATCGCGGCCATGACGGCCAGCGCCAGAGTGTGCAGGCCGGCACGGGGAAGCTGCCGTCGGTGCATCGGTCCTCCAGGGTCGGACCGACACCGTACGGCACCACCGCTCACACGACACGTGAAGATAGGGGGATGGACGTGCGTGGAGTGGATGCGGCGGGGTGCGAGCGGTTCGCCGTCCCGCTGCCGCACGGACTCGACCCGGCGGTGACCGCGTACGACCTCGGCTTCGTCGTCGAGCGACCGATCGACGCGTACCGCGACGCAGCAGGGGAGCTGGTGCTGCGGTTCACCGTCCGGCCGAGGGGCGACGAGATCCGGCCGAGTCAGCGACCGGCCGGGCGCGACGTCGGGCTCACCCTGGCGTCCGGCGAGGAGCCGATCACCCGGCAACGGATCGCCGCGTACGCGATCGTGGTGTCGGAGTGGGGCCTGCTGGCCACGCAGTACTCGTCGCGGACCGCCGTGGACGGTCGTTGGGGGATGCCCGGCGGCGGCATCGACCCCGGTGAGGAGCCGGGGGCGGCCGTCGTGCGCGAGGTGCACGAGGAGACCGCGCAGGACGTCGAGCTGGGCTC
>DATDAP010000691.1:0-3112 GCA_036525335.1 Microlunatus sp.
GGGGCAATTAACGGTAGCCAATTGAGCGAGATCAGCAGCATGCTTCGCGCACGCTTGATCGAGACTGAAGAACAGATCGAGCAACTTGGTTCCACTACCGCGTTGGCCCCCTTTGTGGGAAGAGTCGACGCGCATCGGGTGTGGGAACAACTACCGATTGATCGAAGGAGGGCAGTCATCCGGGAACTTATGGAAGTAGTGATCCTGCCCGGACGTCGGGGGCGCGACTATCAGCCTGAGCTGACTCAGATCACTCCGCGTTTAGTCGACTAACGGGATAGCAAAAGGGGGCGGAGGATATGGGTGGATCACCACGGCTTGGCGCACACTGTCGCCACGCCTGAGCCTGCGTACGTCACCGGGCTTCGGCGATGCGCTGGGGACTGCAAGCCGTTGCCGCTGCAAAGCACTGCCGAGAAGGCCGAGACCTGGTTACGGGGGTCGAGCTCGACTGTGATGAGTTTCAGTGTGGTGTCGCGCATCGTGGTACGTCGACTGGACACCCCCAGCTCGCGGCACACCGCCGCCACATCCTTGCCCTCCGCCAGCAGCCGGTCCGCCGGCGTCAGCTTCCGCACCGCCTACCACATGCTGGGCGGTGTCGCGGCGCAGCATGCGGTAGGCCAACCGCCAGCCTCACCGCGGGCGCCGGAGAGGAATCGGCGCAGCTCAGCACCCAGCCGTGCAGCACCGGGGCTGACGGCGGGTGACAAGCCGCAATGGACCTCCCCAAAGCGCTGATCACTAGCCTCCGCGTTTCACGCGGATCTGGGTGACACGTGGCCCGGGAACGCGAAAGTGCCCGTCCTGCTTGGGAAACTCTGACTTGCGACAGTTGGAGATCACCAGGAGAGCGAGCACTTTGCAGGTGAAGGGTAACAAGCGATTGCGGCGGGTTGTGGTCAGCGCGGACGGCGCCGGGGTGGTGTCGCATGCCGGGGTCGGTCTGCTGCGGGAGATGGCCGAGTACACCGGCCTGGTCGACGGGGTCACCGCCGCGCTGGCCGACACTTATCGGGGCCCGTGGCTGCACGCGCCGGGCAGGGTGTTCACCGACCTGGCGGTCGCGGTCGCTGATGGTGCGGACGCGATCAGCGGGATCAGCGTGCTGGGCGACCGGCAAGACCTGCACGGTCCGGTGGCCTCGATGCCGACCACGTGGCGGGTGCTGGACCGCATCGACGCCGAGCACCTCGACGCGGTCCGCGAAGGACGTTCGGCGGCGCGTGAGTCGGCCTGGGCCGCGGGTGCCGGCCCGGACCTGACCGCGGAGCTGTGTCTGGACTTCGATGCCACCATCACCATCGCGCACAGCGAGAAGGAGAACGCCGCGGCGACCTGGAAGAAGACCTTCGGGTTCCATCCGTTGCTGTGCTTCCTGGACCGCCCCGACGTCACGGGCGGGGAAGCGCTGGCCGGGCTGCTCCGCAAGGGCAATGCCGGCTCCAACACCGCCGGGGACCACATCACCGTGCTCGACCAGGCGTTGGCCGCGCTGCCCGAACAGGCTCGCCCCCGGCCTGGGGAGGAGCGTGGCACCTGGGTCGGGCCACGGCTGCTGGCGCGCAGCGATTCGGCAGGCGCGACCCACGCGTTCGCTACTGCATGTGTGGATCGCGGGGTCGGATTCTCCTTCGGATTCCCCGTAGATGCGCGGATCCAGCGGATCGTCGACCTCATCTCCGAGCCGTGTTGGCATCCCGCGACCCAGACCGACGGCGACCTGCGCGAGGGCGCCTGGGTGGCCGAGGCCACTGGCCTGATCGACCTGACCGGCTGGCCCGAGGGGTCCCGGCTGATCCTGCGCAAGGAACGCCCACATCCCGGGGCTCAGCTGACCTTCACCGATGTCGACGGGCACCGGGTCACCGCGATCCTCACCAACACCGAACCCGGCATCGTGCCCGGCCAGGCCGCCGGGCTGGAGCTGCGGCACCGTCAACACGCTCGGGTCGAGGACCGGATCCGGGAGGCCAAGGCAACCGGGCTGCGCAACTTCCCCTGCCGTGCCTTCAACGAGAACCAGGCCTGGCTCGAGGTCGTCCTGACCGCGGTCGACCTGGTCTGTTGGACCAAACAAATCTGCTTCGCCGACGTCCCCGACCTGGCGCGCTGCGAGATCGCCACCTTCCGCTACCGGGTCCTGCACGTCGCCGCCCGGCTCACCCACAGCAGCCGCCGAGTCCACCTCAGGATCGACAAGACCTGGCGCTGGGCAGCCCAGATTGCCGAAGGCTTCACTCGACTACGCGCCTCGTTCGGCTAACGCCGAACCACTGCCCGCCACCACCCAGGACCAGGAGAACCGCCCACCGGCAGCGCCAGCCGGGCTATCAGCGACCCCGTGACACCCCCGCGCACCCCACACGACGCCACGACCCTCAATCTGTCCCTCACCAGCCGCGGCATGAAACGCCGAGGTTAACGCACGCCCTGGCGGCGTACGCCGACTGGCACGAGCTCACCACCAGGCCGACCTGGGACGAGATCGGCGCCCGCAGCGGCCTCGCTCGGCGCACCGTGGCCCGCTGGATCCGCTGGCTGCACGACGCCGGCCTCCTCGCCACCGTCAGCCAAGGCAGACCGACTTCTCCCCCGGCGTACTGCAGGCCGGCTCTGGTGACGTCGTGCGGGAGGCGGCTGTCTACGTCCTGATCTTCCCCATTCCCCTGCAGCTCGTCGCCGAGGAGGTCGTCGAGGAGCCGCCGCTGCTTGTTGCTGTGGACAAAAGTGCCACCCCATCTGGGTCCCCGAGGGGGGCAACCCCAGCACGCGCACACGAAGACTTGCGACACCCCGGCTCCTACCTACCCAGTGGAAAGGTGAAGATGCTGCGGCAAGGCGCTCACCGCTGACGTCAGGTCTTTTGGTGGCGGGTTGGTTACGGGTTGGGAACCGGGCCGGGCGGGGGCAGCCGAATGGACGGCGCGACGCGTTCCGCGTGGAGGCGGCCCGACGAAGGTTTCGGTACATCGGGATCGCCGGACTGGGGACCACGGCGGCTGCGGTCCCCGCTGTTGCCAGTGCGGATCACCGCGTTGGCCGCGGCGTCAGCGTTCGCGGCGGCGGCGCGGGCGCGGTGGATGGCTGCGACCAGACCGCTCACCAATTC
>DATDAP010000692.1:0-9314 GCA_036525335.1 Microlunatus sp.
AAGGGACTCCGGTGTCCAGGTGCGTGCATCGCCAGGCCGACGAGGGAGGGATGCCGAGTCGCATCGCGACCGAGGAGAACGCAGCGAGGTGCGTGCCTGGGCGCCGGAGACCCCGACGAACTTGTGGCCGTGACCACTAGCGCCGTACCTCCTCCGAACCCGCGTGCGCCGTGGCACTGACCTGCCGAGGCAGGCCCGGCGTCTGCACCAGGGTCGACACGGTCGCCGTGACCGTGACGACAAAGTCGATCTGATCTCCGACCCGCTCGCAGGACGAGATCCGGGCGAGGTGCGCGCGAGCGTTGCGACGGGCCGAGGCGCACGGATCTCCACCCTGACCGGCCGTGGTGGCCGCGCTGAGAGCCGCCAGATCGGCCGCCGCCCGGGCGCGGTGCCCGGCGATCACGTACCCGCAGATGATCATCGCCGTGTAGCCGAGCATCATCACGACGACGCAGACCCCGATCATCAGCATCGACCCTCCACCTCGCTCGTCTCGCTCGGCCCGCTCGGGGTGGGGACGTGTCGGGCCCCTTGAGCGGATGGACGCCTGGTCGCTCACCGGGGCTCCTCCGGCTCGGGGACGACCTCGGCCCGGGCCTGCAGTGGCACCCCGACCAGTCTCTTGGTGAGCGGCCTCGCCACCACGCTGACGTGCACCCGGACCAGCCCTTCGCTCCGGGCGATCTGCACCCGTGCACCCGTAGGTGCCTCCCGACGGGCCCGAGCGACGGCCGCGTCATCACCCCGAGCGGCCTGCCGGGCCACCTCGGCCGCGGTGTCGAGGCAGCGCACCTGGACCACCATCAGGTAGATGCCCCAGCTGAGCAGCAGCATGATGACCAGGGCCGCGAGGGTGGCGACGGCCAGCTCGGCCGTCACCATCCCCCCGTCCTGGGCCCGGCGACTGGCGGGCACCGTCTCGGACATGGCGCGGTCAGCGCCCGATCATCATGCCGCTGAACGAGTGGATCAGCTTCAAGATGAAGGCGAGCAAGGCGCTCTGCACTGCCCCGTTCGTGACCACCGCGATCAGCACCCCCGCGATGCCGATGGCGGCGATGATGCCCACCGCCCACTCCGCGCTGACCATCCCCCGCTGGCCGCGGCACGCGACGACGCTTCCCGGGTCCTCCTCCTTGCTGTCGACGTGGCCGACAACCGCTAGCTCTGTCGTTCCCATCTCGTGACCTCCTGGCTCGCCCACCCCTCGGTGAGGACACTCGACCTGAGTGCACCGAGAGTCTGTGGACGTCGGGTCCTTTTCGTACGGGGTCGATCGCGATCTGTTGACAGGGCTGCGGGTGACCCTGCGACCTGTGGACAACTCCGCCAGGGTCGGATCGCGGTCGTGGTATGGCGCGTCGGTTCCGGTCCCATCAAGCTGCCCCATGACCCCGGAACTCTGCTGACGCACTCCTCCTTGTGCTGACGCACGTGGTGCAGAGAGTGCGTGAGTGGAGGGGTGCGTCAGCGATCGGTGGTGGGGTGGGACACCTCAGAGTGGTCGGACAGCGTGGAACAGCAGCCGGTGGTCGGTGACGGTGAAGGCGCCGTCGGTACGGATGATCCGGTCGATCTCCAGCAGCTCGGGCCGATGGCGTGCGACGTCGAAGCCGGGAACCTGCCAGCTGACGGCCCGCAGCTGCAGCACGATCGCGCCGACGTCCAGGAAACGGATCTGCGGCCAGGCTTCGTCAGCGCGGAGCACGTCCAGCCCGGCAGCGCGGAGCAGCTCGGCACCCTCGGCGGCCGTCGACAGCCCGCCGATCGGCGGTGCCGCACCGAAGGCGGTGTTGAGCTCGGCGTCGTTGCTCGCGCCGACCTGCTGCGTCCAGAGCACTCCGCCTGGTTGCAGAACACGCGCGATCTCGGCCGGGTCCAGGGCGCCGTGACGGTTGAGGACAACGTCGAACTCCAAGCTCTCGCAGGGCAGGCGGCGACCGGTCCGAGCGCGGACCTCGATGCCGTACGGCAGCAGGCGCTGCCGAGCGACGGGAACGTTCGGCGGGTACGGCTCGAGCGCGACACTGCCGCGGGGCACGCCGAGGCTGGCGAGCACCTCGCCGCCGCCGGTGTCGATGTCCAGGACCCGTTGGGCCCCACCCACGGCCGCTCCGGCGAGCGCGAGGTAGTCCCAGGGCAACGGATCGCTGACCACCCGCCCGGCCAGCCGGGAGAAGTCCCAGCCGGACAACGGTACGGCGGCGGCCTCGGCCAACAAGAGGTCGGCATCGCCGCTCGATGATCGCGTCACCGGGCCACCGTGCCATGGCCGACGAGCGATCGTCATGCCGAGGACGCCGAGCAGTGGTCCGGCGACGCCGAAATCAGAAGTGCAGCGCGTTCAGCACCGCCGAGGCCACGGTCGGCACGATGCCCAAGAGCAGGAACGCCGGGATGAAGCAGACCATCAGGGGCAGCACACTGCGGACCCCGACCCGCCGCGCTGCCTCCTCCACCTGGCCGTGACGTTCCTCGCGGGCCAGCTCGGCGTGCACCAGCAGGCTCTCCACCAGCAACGCACCGGTTTCCACCGAACGCGCGAGATCGAGAGCGGCCGGACCGAGCTGTTCGTGCCGAGCGAGTGTTCGCCAGGCGGAGACGTCGTCATGTCCGAGCTCGGTCAGCCGCACAACCTGACCGAGATCGGCGGCCAACGGACCGTCCATCACGTCGACCACGGCCCGGAGCGCCGAGCGGACCGGCAGTCCAGCGGCAAGGCAGGAGGCCAGCAGATCCAGCGCCTGCGGAGTGTCCGCGATCCGCCGTCGACGAGCAGCCCTGGTCGCTCCCGGCTCCAGCCATCCCAGCACGATGGCGCCGGTCGCGGCGACCATCGCACCGCCAGCGAGGGCCGGCAGCGGACCGGCCCGGAGTAGCATCGCGGTGACCGCCAGCCCGAGCATCCCGCCGCCGAGCAGCCGACGCCCGTAGGGAGCCGCGTCCGCGCGTCCACGCACCCATCGCGGCAGCCGTCGGCGCCGGGTCGTCAGCGCCCGGCCCTGGGCGGCCGCCGGCCAGACCAACATCATGGCCAGGACGGCGAGGCCGGCGGCGACCAGCCCCCAGGGTGTGGGGATGATCCCGAGCGGGATCACAGCCGTGGGCACCGCCGTGGAGGGAATCACGCCGACCGTCCCACCTGGCGGGCCAACCACTCGATCCACAGGACACCGCAGGCGGCGAACACGGCGCCACCGACCAGACAACCCCAACCGAGGGGGCCGGCCAGCAGGAACTGGATGGGGTCACCGCCCAGCAGATACCCGAGCCCGATGCCGCAGAGCGGCAGCACCGCCATCACTCGGCCGGTGGCGCGCGGACCCGCGAGCTCGGACGCGACCGTACGCTCGACGGACTGGTCGCCCCGCAGCGCAGTGGCCACCTGATCCAGGAGATCAGCCATCGGCGCACCTGTCCTGGTGCCCACCTGCCAGGCGCGAGCGAGATCCCGGAGTCCCCGACAGCCGGGCCGCAGGGCCTGACCGAGGAGCGCGGCCACCACGTCACCGCCGTTGCGCTGCACCCGAGCCGCGACCACCAGGACCGGCGCATCCTCGGCGGCCAGCGTCAACGCCTCGGCCGGGATCCGACCCACCCGGACCTGGTTGGCGATCACGGAGCAAGAGTTGGCGACTTCTGCCCGCGTCGCGTGCTCCACGCGCGTACGTCGACCCAGACCGACCAGCCGCAGCGCGGCCGCGACGGCGATCACCCCGGCCAGTCCGACCGCAGCGGCCGCGGGGCCCGCCAGCACACCGAGCAGGACCACCCCGGCGAGCGAGCCGGCCGCGAGGGCGAGGTGGCGGACCCAGCCCCGGGCGTACCAGGGAAGGTGATCGGGTGAGGGGATCAGTCGACGGCGTCCGGGGTCGGCCGGAGCAGTCCACAGCCACGCCGCGATGCCGGCACAGACCAGCGCCACCGCGGTCATCGGTCGAGGATCCTCTCCAGCCTGGCCGCGCCAGGTCCGAGCCGAGTCCGTTGCCCGGAGCAATCGAGTGCCGGAACCGTGCCGACCCAGCCGGTCGCTGGGTCACGCTCGAGGACGTGGAGCTCGCTGACCCTTCGCCGCCCATCGCGACCCCGGCGGATGTGCACCACCACATCCAGCGCCGAGGCCAGCTGGGCATGCAGCGCCGGCCGGTCGAGGCGGCCCAGGGCGCCGAGAGCCTCGAGCCGGACCGGCACGTCCTCCGCCGAGTTGGCGTGCACCGTGCCGCACCCGCCCTCGTGGCCGGTGTTCATCGCCGCCAGCAGATCGCAGATCTCCGCACCGCGAACCTCCCCCACCACCAGTCGATCGGGTCGCATCCGCAGCGACTGACGGACCAGATCGGTCAGGGCGATCGCCCCGCGCCCCTCGGCGTTCGCCGGGCGCCCCTCCAAGCTGACCACGTGAGGGTGATCGGGGCGCAGCTCGCGAGAGTCCTCGACCACCACCAGTCGCTCGCCGGGTGGCACCAGAGCGAGAAGTGCCGCCAGCAGGGTCGTCTTGCCCGATCCGGTGCCGCCGGAGACCAGGAAGGCGGCCCGGCTCTCCACCAGCCGCTTCAGCACCGCCGCCAGGCTCGGACTGACAGCTCCGGTGGCGATACAGTCCTGCAGCGAGAAGGCCCGCCCTGCCGGCACGCGAAAGGACAGACAGGTGCCCGGCATCGCCTGGGTGGCGAGAGCCGCGTGCACGCGAGTGCCATCGGGCAGCCGCGTGTCCACGAACGGCGAGGAATCGTCCAACCGGCGGCCGGTGGCGGCGGCCAACCGCTGGGCCAGTCGTCGGACCTCGCCGTCGTCGGCGAAGCGCACGTCGGCAGGCTCCAGTCCTCCCCCGCGATCGACCCAGACCTGAGTCGGCCCGTTCACCAGCACGTCGGTGACACCCGGCTCGCGCAGCAGCCGGGTCAGCGGTCCGGCACCGACCATCTCGCGCCTCAGGGCCTCCACCACGCCGAGCAGCGACTCGTCGGTGACCAACCGGCCCTCGGCCCGCATCGCGTCCGCGACGTCAGCGGGGGTGTGCGCTCGCGGCAGGTCGGCCAGCCGGCGCCGGATCGGCTCGAGATCGAGCGGTCCGGTCTGCACACCGACGCTCACGTCGCGTCCGTCCGCCGCGGAAGCTGGTCCAGCACCTCGCGACAGGCCTTGGCCAATGCCGAGCGGGCCGCCCGGCTCGGTGGCTCGCCCCGCTCGGCCGCCAGCCGGACCGCCGCCTCGTCTGCGACGATGGCCAGCACCGGCAGGCCCAGACTCTCCTCGACCAGCTCCGGACCGACCGCCGCGGACCGGCGACCGCGCAGCAGCACCTGAGCGGACGACTCCGGCAGCCAGGCCACCAGCTCCCGCGCCGCAGCGAGACCGCGGAGATCGGCTCGGACCACCAGCACGGTCAGGTCCGCCCGCCGGGTGGTCTCCAGACCGACCGCGCTGAGCCAACGCGGGACATCCACCACGGTGAGGTCGTGACTGCGGGTGGTCGATCGCAGCACCGCAGCCATCTGCTCGGCGCCGATCTCCTCCAGCCCACTCTGGCCGCCACGACGGGCGGCGGCCAGCAGGTCGACGCCATCGACGTACGGCAGCTGGCCGGTCAGATCGCCGAGATGACCGCGGGCGTGAGACAGATGTGGCCAGCGCCAGCCGTCCACGTGCTCGGCGCCGACCAGCAGGTCGAGACCTCCGCCGAGCGGGTCGCCGTCCACGAGAACGGTCCGCTGGCCGGCACCCGCCGCCGCCAACGCCAACGCCGTGGCACAGGTGGACCCACCGACCCCGCCGGTGGACCCGACCACGGCGACCAGGCGACCGGCCCCCGTTCGCAATCCGGCCGCGTCGGCCAGTGCGGTCGCGAACCAGGCGTCCGAGGACGGCAGGGGCGCCACGGCGGCCCCCAACGGCACGGACCACCGGCACAGCTCGTCGCTGTCGGAGTCGTCGCCGACCACGAACACGTCCGATCGGCGGGGCAGGCCCAGCGCGACCAGCTGCTCGGCCCGGTCACCGCCGACGGCGACAGCCGTGGCGTCTCGCCACACCGCCCGCAGCGCACCCGGGTCGCTGAGCACCCGTGGCTCCATCCCGACGGCCGCCAGCGTGGCCAGCAGCCGGTCCAACAGCTCTTCGTCCCCGGTCAACACCGCGGCGTACGCGCTCGCATCCACGTCTCCACACTGCGGACGTCCGTCCGAATCGGACGCCCCTCCGGCAGATCTGTGGACAACGCTTCGGGTGTCTCCGGACCTGTGCACAACTCGGGCTCGTCACCTGACCACCCGAGTCAGAAGTTGATCATGGAACTGGCCTGGGACCTAGTCGGCGGCGACGCCTGCGGTCTGAGAATCTTCTTATCCTGAGGGCTTTCCAAGCAGCCGAATGAGGGGTAGAAAGGACCTCACGAACCAATCCCTCGGCAGCGTTGAGTGCGATACGAGTGGAACGACCACTCCGTAGTCGTCGATGTCCGAGCCAAGGTTCCGCACGCCACCCGAGCACCCACGCGGCGATCACCCATCCGAATTGGGTAGTTGAGATCCAGGCTTGCCTGGGCCAACGGCAACGATGCACGCATGGTCACTCGGGCTGACGTGTCCGACACGGCGCCCGGTCTCCGGGCGTCGTGTCACGTTCGGGGCCATCCGATCACCGAGCCGTGCATCGCGGAGCCACCGCACCCACTCGCCAACTGGCTCAAGTCGCCACCGGCCGAGCCACCGGCGAGGCCTCGGCTCCGTCGACGGCGGCCTGGGCGACGTGCAGGATCCAGTCCCGCACCCCGACCGCGGTGCCAAAGGCGTAGCCGCGCAGCAGACCGGGGTAGTCCGCTTGGCGTCGCAGATGGCCGACCTCGGTGACGATCACGCCGCGGGGATCGAACCCCGATGAGATCAGCACCATCCGTTCGACCGCCCGCGCCACCAGTCCGTCGGCCGAGCCGAACGGTGCCACGGTGGCGATCTCGGCGTGGGCGATCCCGGCCAGCACCAGAGCGGGTGTCTCGAGCCGGCTGGTCAACAGGTCGGACAGCTGACCCATCCGTGAGGACACCTCGGTCGACTCTCGAAGCCGACCGAGCTCGTCGTCGCCCACCTCCCCATACGCCGCGAGCGTGTGCGCCCGAGCCAGCGCCTGACCCGGCGCCACCCGCAGCACCCCGGCCAGCGCGGGCAGCTCGGTCGACAGCCGGATGGCCCCGGCGGCCCAGCGCGGCGGATCGTCGGTGAGTCGCGCGCTCGCCCGGGCCCCGGTCAACAGGGCCGCCGCCACCTGCTCACCGGTCATCGCCCGCAGGCCCCGGTCGGTCAGCACCACATCGACGGCGTCTCGGGCCGCGGCCAGTCCCGACGGCACGCCCTCCAGCCGCGCCAGATCGGTCAGCGGGTCGGGCACGACTAGAGTCTGCACCATGAATTCGGCTCGCAGAACCCTCTATCCGGCGGCCGCGCCCGCGTGGATGGTGGGCGGGCCGCGGCGACGCATCCTCGACCTCGGGTCCGGCCCGGGGTCATTCGCCCAGCTGCTGGTCGACGAAGGGCACGAGGTCTTCTGCATCGACCGCGACGTCGAGGTGGTCGCCGCCACGACCGAACGGCTCGGCACCCGGCTGCACGTGGCCGGTCAGGTCGAGTCGCTGCCCTATCTGTCGTGCCACTTCGACGTGGTCACGTCGTCGCAGAACCTGCACAAGTTCGCTCCCGGGCTGGCCCTGTCGGAGATCGCTCGGGTGCTGCGTCCGGGTGGCCATCTGGCCGTGGCATACAACACCCGGGACGACACGGTGCCCTGGGTGCGACGGCTGACAGCCCTGCTGCAGCAGAACGACCCGGAGGCCATGCGCGGGGACTACGGCATCGAGTCGCTGGGCGACGTCACCGACAGCCCGTACTTCGGCGATCTGGTCCGCCGCGACTTCCGCAACTGGGTGCCGATCACGCGCAAGGGTCTCGTCTCCATGGTGCAGCGTCGGCCGAGCATGACCAAGCTCGATCCGACCCGTCGACAGGCTCTGCTCGATGAGGTCGCCGCACTGTACGACTCGATCGCCCGGCCGCCGGAGCCGCTGCTGCTGCCGTACCGGGCCTCCTGCTGGCGGGCGGAGGTCGATCACACCGGTCTGGTGCTCGGCGAGGACGACCTCGACGTCGTCCAGATCCGGTTGTAGCCGCGTCGGATCAAGATCACCGGTCGGTGACCGCATCTGCACGATCAGCACCGCCGAACCACTGGTATCGGCGCAGGTTTATTGCGTAAGGTGCCGTGCATCCGACCCAACCGGAGGTGACGGTGACCGACGACGTGAAGCCAGACTCCGACAGCGATCTTCCCCCGACCCCTGATCACCAGGCCTATCTCGAGATCTCCCAGCAGCAGGACTTCCTCGAGCTGCGGCGACGCTACAAGCGGTTCGCCTTCCCGGCCACAGCAGCCTTCATGGTCTGGTACATCACCTACGTCATCTGCAACAACTGGGCCCGCGACTTCATGAACACCCCGGTGTACGGCAACATCAACGTCGCTCTGGTGTTCGGGCTGCTCCAGTTCGTCTCCACGTTCGCGATCGCCTGGCTCTACTCACACCACGCGGCGAAGTCCCTCGACCCGCTCTCCACCAAGATCCGCGAGGAGTTCGAGGAGATGACGGGCCGATGATCACCACGATGTTGCTCCCGCTGGCCACGGGTGGGAACCAGTGGCTGACGATCGGCCTGTTCCTGATGGTCGTCGCTCTGACGCTCTACATCACCTTCTGGGCTTCACGAAGCAACAAGACCACCACCGACTACTACGCCGGCGGTCGGTCGTTCTCCGGGTTCCAGAACGGGCTCGCGATCGGCGGCGACTACATGTCGGCCGCGTCGTTCCTCGGCATCTCCGGCGCCATCGCGCTGTACGGCTACGATGGCTTCCTCTACTCCATCGGCTTCCTGGTCGCCTGGCTGGTGGCGCTGCTGCTGATCGCGGAGCTGCTTCGGAACTCAGGTCGCTACACCATGGCCGACCAGCTCGCGTACCGGATGCGTCAGGCACCGGTCCGCAGCGCCGCCGCCACCTCCACGATCGTGGTGTCGATCTTCTACCTGCTGGCCCAGATGGTCGGTGCGGGCAGCCTGGTCGGGCTGCTGCTCGGCGTCGACTCGCCGGTGATCAAGAACCTGGTGATCGTCGCCGTCGGCGTCCTCATGATCATCTACGTCACCCTGGGCGGGATGAAGGGCACCACCTGGGTGCAGATCGTCAAGGCCGTGCTGCTGATGGCCGGCACCTTGTTGATCACGATCCTGGTGCTCGCCGAGTTCAGCTTCAGCCTCTCCGACCTG
>DATDAP010000693.1:0-8543 GCA_036525335.1 Microlunatus sp.
GGCCACGCAGTACTCGTCGCGGACCGCCGTGGACGGTCGTTGGGGGATGCCCGGCGGCGGCATCGACCCCGGTGAGGAGCCGGGGGCGGCCGTCGTGCGCGAGGTGCACGAGGAGACCGCGCAGGACGTCGAGCTGGGCTCACTGGTCGCGGTCCAGACGTCGCACTGGGTCGGCCGCAGCCCGGGCGGTCACGCGGAGGACTTCCACGCCGTTCGGCTGGTCTACCGAGCGTCGTGTCCGGAGCCGGGTGAGCCGGTCGTACTCGACGTTGGCGGCACGACGGCCAACGCGCGGTGGGTGCCGCTGGCGGGCTGGCGGTCGATCACCTGGACCGTCAACTGGCGGGAGGCGCTGGAGCGGCTGTTACCGGGTCGAGCTGCGTCAGAGTGACCCCGATCGCTGTGGACACGCCGACGACCGGGGTCCGCACGCCCCGGTCGGGGCGCCTTTTCCGCACGCCGGCGATCAGCCGACGTCGGCCAGCAGGTCCTGGCGGGTCAGCACCCCGGTCGGCTTGCCGTCGTCCAGCACCAGCAGAGCGTCGGTGTCGACCAGCAGCTCGACCGCCTTGTGCACCGGCTCCGAGGCGCCCAGCATCGGCAGCGGCGCCTCCATCACCGACTCCACCGCGTCCGCGGGTCGGCCTCGGCGGCTGAAGAGGACACCGAGCAGACCGCGCTCGCTGACCGAGCCGGTCACCTCGGCCGCCATCACCGGGGGTTCGGCCCGGACCACCGGCATCTGCGAGACGCCGTACTCGCGCAGGATGCTGACGGCCTCGGCGATCGTCTCCCCGGGATGGGTGTGCACCAGCGACGGGAGGGCCCCGGACTTCTCCCGCAGCACGTCACCGACCGTCCGGCCGCCGTCTTCGTGGGGCGGACCGAACCCGTAGCGGGTGAGCCACTCGTCGCTGAACACCTTGGTCAGATAGCCGCGGCCGGAGTCGGGCAGCAGCACGACGATCACCGCGTCCGGGTCGTCGATCTGCTCGGCCACCCGCAGCGCGGCCACCGCGGCCATCCCGCAGGAACCGCCGACGAGCAGCCCCTCCTCCCGGGCCAGCCGCCGGGTCATGGCGAAGGAGTCGGCGTCGGAGACCTCGACGACCTGATCGCAGACCTCGGGGTCGTAGTTGGCCGGCCAGAAGTCCTCGCCGACACCCTCCACCAGGTAGGGCCGGCCACTGCCACCGGAGTAGACCGAGCCCGAGGGGTCGGCGCCGATCACCTGGACCCGGCCCTGGGACACGTCCTTCAGGTAGCGGCCGGTTCCGCTGACGGTGCCGCCGGTGCCGATCCCCGCGACGAAGTGGGTGATCCTGCCGTCCGTCTGGCGCCAGATCTCCGGCCCGGTCGACTCGTAGTGGCTGGCCGGGTTGTTCGGGTTCGAGTACTGGTCCGGCTTCCACGCCCCGTCGATCTCCCGGACCAGCCGGTCGGAGACCGAGTAGTAGGAGTCGGGGTGGTCGGGCTCGACCGCGGTCGGGCAGACCACCACTTTGGCCCCGTACGCGGCCAGCACGTTCCGCTTGTCCTCGCTGACCTTGTCGGGGCAGACGAACACGCAGTGGTAGCCCCTCGCCTGCGCCACGATGGCCAGCCCGACGCCGGTGTTCCCGCTGGTCGGCTCGACGATGGTGCCGCCGGGCAACAGCCGCCCCTCGCGCTCGGCCGCCTCGATCATCTTGACCGCGATCCGGTCCTTCACCGAGCCACCGGGGTTCAGGTACTCCACCTTGGCCAGCACCAGCGGCTTGGCGTCCCCGGTGACCCGGGTGAGCTGCACGAGGGGGGTGTTGCCGACGAGATCGATGAGCGACGTCACGTACTCCACGCCGCTGAGCCTAGTGCCGTGGAGCGAGGCAGGAAACGACGAGACCGCCGCCCCGCGAGGGGACGAGCGGTCTCGGTTGTCGTTCAGCGAGTGGTCAGCGACGGATGTAGGACAGCAGTCGCAGGATCTCGACGTACAGCCAGACCATGGTCACGGTCAGACCGAAGGCGCCGCGCCACGACTCGCTGGCCGGGGCCCCCATCTCGACACCCTTCTCGATGTAGTCGAAGTCGAGGACCAGGTTCAGCACCGCGAGCACGCAACCCAGGATCGAGAACGCGACGGCGAGCAGGCTGACCGGACCGGTGCCACCGTCCCGCAGACCGAGGTTGAACCCGAGCAGGGCGCCGACGAAGTTGATCAGCATGGCCACCGCGAACGCGATGGTGGCGATGATGACGACCTTCTGGAACTTCGGTGTGACGCGGATGTTGAAGAACTTGTACGCCGCCAGGGTGACGCCGGCGGCGGCGAAGGTGCCGATGACCGCCTGCATGACGATGCCGGAGTACATCATCTCGAAGATCTTGCTGAACATCCCGATGAAGATGCCCTCGATGGCGGCGTACAGGAACACCATCGGCGGAGAGATGTTCCGGCGCAGCGTGACGAGCAGCACCACGCCGAAGCCGACCAGGCCGGAGAGGATCAGCGCGGGCATGTAGAGCGAGGTCGGGATCAGCATCCAGGCCAGCGCAGCCGAGACCACGAGCAGACCCATCACCACCGCGGTCTTGGTGATGACGTCGTCGAACGTCATCCGCGGTTCGGTGCTGACCGGCGGCTGGCCGTAGCCCGCCTGCTGCGCGTACGGATTCTGCGCGTACTGCTGCTGGGCGTACGGGTTCTGGCCCTGCTGGGGAGCTGCGGGTGTGAACGCGTCCTGCTTGGAGAGGATCGGGTTCGAACTGCGCAACATGGGTAAAGGTCCTCCTGATGTCCGGCACCGCGGTGGTGCCACTTATCAGTCTACGCAACGCCCGTTGCGCGCCCAGTGTTCCGCACGTACGAATCGGTTAAGACTCGGACTCGATCGAACCGCCGTCGGAGCGGCGGCGGCGCAGCAGGACGAGCGCGACCACCGCCACCAGCCCGGCGGCGATGGCCAGGGTCCGCAGCGGTAGCGGGACGTTGCGACCGAGACGGCGAGCAGCGCGAGAGCAACCCAGCCGGCCCACTGCCGGATCAGGACCATCAGGTCGTACCGGCGCTGCAACAGGTCCAGCTGCGCCGGTGAGCAGTGGAGGGTGACCCGCTTCCCTTCTCGAGGCTGAGCCCCATCGCCGTAGACCGTCTTCTTGTCCAGCTCGACGCCGGCCAGGGCCAGCAGCGGAGCGACGTCGGCCCGGACCTCGGTTTTCGGTGCCGCCCGAGCGTCCAGCTGGCCGACGACCGCGTCCCGGCTGGCGAACACGACACCGGTGACCACGGTGATCAACGGCTCGAGGCGTGCGGTGGAGGTGACTGTCGTGCAGCACCACGTACGTGGAGGCCGCGCTCCCACAGTGATCCCAGCGTCAGGACCAGACCCAGGCAGGTCGCGGACACCTTCGCCTGCACCCGCACAGCACGCATCGTGGCACCGCCCCCAGCGACGCGCGAACTCGGGCCGAACGAAGCGATTGGCGAGATCTCTTCTCCTGCCGGCACCACAACGACTGCCGGCTGTCGGTCCCTTCCCCTACGATGCCCACTCGTGACCACCGAGACCGTGCCGACGCTCGATCTGGCCGCGCTGCGTCGACGGACGCTCGGCCTGCTCGCCACCGGCCAGATCCTCGGCGGGCTCGGCACCGGGGCCGCGCTCAGTGTGGGGGCCCTCGCGGCCAACGAGCTGGCCGGGGAGAGCTGGTCCGGGATGGCCGCGACCATGAGCACCCTCGGTGCGGCGCTGCTGGCGATCCCGTTGGCCCGGCTGGCCGACCGACGAGGCCGCCGGATCTCGCTCAGCACCGCCGCCATGATCGCGGCGGCAGGAGTCGCGCTCTGTGTGCTCGGCATGGTTCTCGGCGCGGTGCTGATCCTGTTCCTGGGACTGGCCGGCGCGGGCGCCGCCACCGCGGCCGCGCTGCAGTCACGGTTCGCCGCCACTGACCTCGCCGCGCCCCAGACCCGTGGTCGCGACCTGTCCCTGGTGGTCTGGTCCACCACCGTCGGTGCCGTCATCGGCCCCAACCTCGCCGAGCCGGGCGAGACCGTCGGGCGGGCACTCGGGCTGCCACCGTTCTCCGGGGTTTTCGTGTTCGCGGTGGCGGCCCAGCTGCTGGCCGCGCTGGCGTACGCGCTGTTCCTGCGACCCGACCCCCTGACCGTGAGCAAGCAGCTGCAGCTGGACGTCCCCTCGGCCAGAACCGCGGGCGACCCCGATCCAGCCGGGGTCCGGGGCAACCCGAGCCTGGTCCGGCTCGCCGTCCTGGCCACCGCCTTGAGCCACGCCACGATGGTCGCCCTGATGGCGATGACCCCGGTCCACCTGATGCACGGCGGCGCGACGCTGTCGGTCGTCGGGTTGACCCTCAGCCTGCACATCGCCGGGATGTTCGCCCTCTCCCCCGTCTTCGGCATCCTGTCCGACAAGCTCGGGCGGATCCCGACGATCCTGCTGGGACAGTCGATGCTGGTCTTCGCCGCGCTGGTCACGGCCCTCGGCGCCGGCAGCCACACCCTCGTGATCACCGGTCTGATCCTGCTCGGGCTGGGCTGGAGCGCCTCCACCGTCGCCGGTTCCGCGCTGCTCAACGATGCCGCCCCGGTAGCCGATCGGGTTCGGCTGCAGGGTCGCAGCGACATGGCCATGAACCTCGCCGGGGCTCTGGGCGGGGCGCTGTCCGGCCCGGTGCTGGCCTTCGTCGGCTACACCGGGCTGGCCTGGGGTCTGCTGCTGCCGATCGCGGTCGTGGTGACGGCAGCGGTGCTCGGACTGCGCGGCCCGGCCGCGACGGCCGGACTGGGGCGGACGGCCGGCCGACGAAAACCCAGCCCCCGGTAGTGCCCCCGGTGGGACTCGAACCCACACTCGGGCGGGTTTAAGCCGCCTGCCTCTGCCGGTTGGGCTACGGGGGCCCGGTCGGGGCGATCCTAATGGGGTGTCGCGACCCGAACGATCGGGCGGGATCAGCCCGCGTCAGCAGCTCCACCGTCCACGACCGGTGCCTCCAGGTACACCTTCCGGGTGTGCAGGGCGTGGGCTCCGGCCACCCGGTCGAGGAACAGCCGGCCTTGGCAGTGATCGAGCTCGTGCTGCACGGCCCGTGCTTCGAAGGCGTCGGTGACGATCTCGACCGTCTCGCCGGTCACCGGCAGCTGGCCGCGGATGGTCGCCCGCGTCGCCCGCTTGACGTCCCCGGTCAGGTCGGGCACCGACATGCAGCCCTCCCGGCCCTTCTCGTTCTTCGACGACGCCACCAGCTCGGCGTTGACCAGCACGATCAGGCCGTGGCAGGTGCGGGTCCTGGGGTGCTGGCTGACGTCGACGCAGAACACCTGAGCAGCGACCCCCACCTGTTGGGCGGCCAGCCCGACGCAGCCGGGCGACACGTACATGGTGGCCACCAGATCCGCGCAGAGCTGGACCACCTCGGGGTCGGCCGGGTCGACCGTCGCCCCCGGGGTGTCGAGCACCGGCGCCGGCGCGCGGACGACGTCCAGCACCCGGCCCTGCGGCAGGGCGGGAAGAACCTCGCTCACAGCTCGTCGCGCTCCAGGTGTCGCAGGGTGACGCCGACGCCGAGCTCCGTGGCCGCCGCGGTCAGATCGGCCTCCAGCCGCGCCGTCGCCGCAGGATCCAGGTCCACCTCGGCCAGCAGAACGTACAGCTCACCGGACAACCGGGTGGTCAGGTCGGTGATGTTGCCGCCGGCTCTGGCCACCACCCCGGCGAGCCGAGCGACGATGCCGAGTCGATCGGCTCCGTGGACCGTCACCAGGTGGGTGCTCCCAGTCGCCGATCGTTGATGTCCCTCACGCGGCAGCTCGCGGACGTCCACGGTCAGCGAGCCGTCGGCCAGCGGCTCCAGAGCACGTTCGATCTCCGCCACCGAGGCCGATCCGGCGCAGATCAGGGTCATCGCGAAGTGCCCGCGCAACAACGTCATCGAGGAGTCCTCGAGGTTCATGCCGCTGTCGGCGAGCGCGTCAGCCGCCTGGGCGATGATCCCGGGCCGATCGTGCCCGAGGACGGTGATGGCCAGGTGAGTCACCCCGGCATTCTGCCAGTGCTGCGCCTCCCACGCGCCGACTCCGCGGGTGAGGATATCCACCGCGAGTCGGTCAGGAGGACAGCAGGTCCAGGGCCACCCCGTCCAGGATGTCGCTCTCGCTGACCAGCATGGGTCGGCCGACGCGACGTGCGATCCGGTCCGCGATCAGGGCGCCGGCGGTGATCACGTCGGCGCGACCGGGTTCCATCGCACCGAGGCTGCGGATCTGCTCTGCCGTCGACGAGGCCAGCCGTTCCAGCAGGTCGGTCAGCGCGGACGTCGCGACAATCGACCCGTGCACGCGAGCCCGGTCGTACGCCGGCAGCTCCTGAACCAGGGCGGACACGGTCGTCACCGTTCCGGCCACGCCGATCCAGGTGCCGACCCCGCCGAAGGACCAGGCGAGACCGTCGAGCAGGGCGTCCACGTACGCCGTCGCGGCCGCCCGCCGCGAGGGTGTCACTGGTCCGATCAGGCCGAACCGCTCGGTCAGCCGGACCGACCCGATGTCCAGCGACACGGCGTGCTCGATGGTGCCTCCCGGATCGCCCAGCACCAGCTCGGTCGAACCACCGCCGATGTCCATCATCAGCACGGATCCCTCCGCCGGGACCCCCACCCCGCTCAGCGCGCCGACGAAGGAGAGTCGGGCCTCCTCGCCGCCGCTGATCACCTCGGGCCGGACCCCGAGCCGGGACGCCATCCCGGCGAAGAAGTCCTCGACGTTGCGGGCGTCCCGGGCCGCCGATGTGGCGACCACCCGGGTGGCCTCCGGCGCCACCCCGTACGCCCGGAGCCGCTCGGTGTAGCGCTCAGCAGCAGCGAAGATCCGGGCCAGCGCGTCGGGATGCAGCTCGCCGGTCGCGTCCACGCCCTGCCCCAACCGGACGATCTCCAGCTCCCGGGTCAGCTCGACCAGTCCACCGCTGCGACCGGGTGCGGCGATCAGCAGCCGGAACGAGTTGGTGCCGCAGTCGATCGCGGCGACCCGGTTCCTCACGCGTCGCGGCTCCTCATGCGTCCTGGCAGGGGAACGGCCAGCGGGCCGAGATCAGCTCCAGGGTGAGGTCGCCGATCGGGTTCACCCCGGGACCGGCGGCCAGCGCGTGACCGAGCAGGGCGTGCAGACACTTCACCCGGGTCGGCATGCCGCCGGCGGAGACCGCGGCGATCTCGTCGACCGGGCCCCTGGTACCGGTCGCGATCTCCTCCCGGGCGGCGAGGTAAGCGCGATGGGCGTCGGCGTAGTGCGCAGCCAGCTCCGGGTCGTCGGCCACGCGCTCGGTCAGCTCGGTCATCAGCCCGGACGCCTCCAGGGTCGAGCAGGCGCTGACCGCCCTCGGACAGCTCAGATAGAAGGTGGTGGGAAACGGCGTACCGTCCGGCAACCGAGGGAGCGTGGCGACCACGGCCGGGTGCCCGGCCGGGCACCGGTACGCCACCCCGACCACACCCCGCGGCCGGCGCCGCAGCTGCTCGGTCACGGTGGCCTCGTCGGCCGCGGTCAGGGTTTCGATCAGCACGTCAGTCGGCTTCGCACGTCAGGCGCGCCCGGCCTTCGGCAGCGCACGCACTCAGCGGGGGGTCGACGATGCGGCGTCGTCGACGTTCTTCTTGGTGATCGGCTTCGCGTCGGCGGGATCCGGCTCGGGGGGCGCGGCGGGCTTGTCGGCGGTCTCCACCGACCCCCACAACCTCGTGTACCAGGACTCGGGTGGCCGGTCGCTCGCCGGCTTCTCGCCGGTGTTCAGCTGCGATCCGCCGCCGAGAGGCTTGCCGTCGGCGTCGACCACGGTGAAGCCGATCTCGCCGGGCATCACCCAGCCGAGCCGGGTCCGAGCCTGCAGCTTCACGAACGCGGGATCGTCCCAGCGGTGCAGCTCGGTCTGCAGGTCACCGATGCGCGCCTCGCGGTCCGCGATCTCGGCCCTGGTCGCGGCCACCTCGTGCGACTGGGCGAAGTAGATCCGCAGGCTGTTGGCGTACGAGATGGTCAACATCAAGATCACCACCGCGAGCGCGAGCGCCCGGGTGGTCAAATTCGATCGGCGCGGCAGCTTCAGCTTGGCTCCGCCACCCGGCTTCGGGGTCTTCCCCGACGTCGCCGGCGATGCGCCGGCCGGGCTCGAGGTGGTGGCCGCTCCGCCGGATGCTGCCGTCGCGCTGCCGGCGCGAAGCTCTTTGCTGGCCGCGGAGCCGCCGTCCTTGCCCGCGCGGCTGCCGCTACGGGCGCGCGGCCGACCGCGCCCGGGACCTGCTCCCGGACGCGCGGTCGGCCGTGGGCCCGGCGGCATCAGGCCGTGAACCTCGGGAACGCCGAGGCGCCGGCGTAGCGGGCCGCGTCGTCCAGATCTTCCTCGATCCGCAGCCGCTGGTTGTACTTGGCCACCCGGTCGGTCCGGGCCGGAGCACCGGACTTGATCTGACCGCAGTTGGTGGCCACGGCCAGGTCGGCGATGGTGGTGTCCTCGGTCTCCCCGGAGCGGTGGCTCATCATGCACGCGAAG
>DATDAP010000694.1:0-2366 GCA_036525335.1 Microlunatus sp.
AGGCAGCCCTGGCCGACCAGGCCAGGGCCCTCGCCCAGAACCGTGACCTCGACCCGCACCTGTTCTCCGCCGCCTGGCGGTGCGCCCGCGAGGTCACCACCGGCCGGATCACGGGGATCACCCCGGTCTACGTGGCCGGTGAAGAGAACTATCTCGTCTACACCCGGGCGAGCGGACGCACGTATGCGACGTTGGTGACCGGATGTGGCGAGACCCCGACATCCGGCGAGCGGGTCGAGCTCTCGGAATAGCCGACCGCTGCTCCACGTTGGGCGGGCTGTAGGGACGAAAGACGGCTGTAGGGTTCCACCACCGGCACGACGGACCACCTACGGACGCAGTCTGAGCACACGAGATTCGAGAGCAGGACGGATGACCCACACCCCCACCGACGTTCGCGACGTCATCATCGTGGGCAGCGGACCGGCCGGCTACACCGCCGCCGTGTACGCGGCCCGGGCCGACCTGAGGCCGCTCGTCTTCGAGGGTTCCATCACCGCAGGTGGCGCGTTGATGAACACCACCGACGTGGAGAACTTCCCCGGTTTTCGCGACGGCATCATGGGCCCCGAGCTGATGGAGAACATGCGGGCCCAAGCCGAGCGCTTCGGCGCCGAGCTGGTCACCGAAGACATCACCGAGATGGACCTGACGGGCCCGATCAAGACGGTCACCGACGCGTACGGCACGACGTTCGCGGCCCGCACCGTGATCCTGGCGACGGGGTCGGCGTACCGCAAGCTGGGCATCGCCGACGAGGACCGGCTGTCCGGCCACGGGGTCTCCTGGTGCGCGACCTGTGACGGCTTCTTCTTCCGCGACAAGGACATCGCCGTGGTGGGTGGCGGCGACTCCGCGATGGAGGAGGCCACCTTCCTCAGCCGGTTCGCCAGGTCGGTGACGATCATCCACCGCCGTGACCACCTGCGGGCGAGCAAGATCATGGCCAGCCGGGCCGAGAACGACCCCAAGATCTCCTTCGCCTGGAACAGCGCGGTCACCGAGCTGCACGGGGCGAAGTCGCTGGAGTCGGTGACGCTGCGCGACACCGAGACCGGTGAAGAGAGCGAGCTGGCCATCCAAGGTCTGTTCATCGCCATCGGCCACGACCCGCGCTCGGAGCTGCTCCGGCACCAGGTGGACACCGACTCGGAGGGCTATGTCCTCACCGACGGCAAGAGCACCCGGACCAACGTGTCCGGAGTGTTCGCCTGCGGCGACCTGGTCGACCACACGTACCGGCAAGCCATCACCGCCGCCGGCACCGGGTGCGCCGCCGCGCTGGACGCCGAGAAGTACCTGGCCGACCTGCACGACACCGCCGACTACGTCGCCGCCCTGGCCGACACCGTCACCGTCTGAGATCTTCGCCTTCACACGTAGGAGCAGCACATGGGAACTGTCAACGACGTCACCGACGCCACCTTCGACGAGGTCGTCCTCAAGTCGGACAAGCCGGTCCTGGTCGACTACTGGGCCGACTGGTGCGGCCCCTGCAAGCAGGTCGCCCCGATCATCGAGGAGCTGGCCAACACCCACGGTGACAAGGTCACCTTCGTCAAGATGGACACCAACACCAACCCGGTGACGCCGGCCAACAACCACGTGCTCGGTCTGCCGACCATCCAGGTCTACGTGGGTGGCGAGCTGGTCAAGGCGTTCAAGGGCGCCAAGCCGAAGTCGGTGCTGCTCAAGGCCATCGAGGAGTACCTCTGATCCTCCTGGGCTGACCACGTGGGCTCCGGGTCCGCGCCCCCGACGGAGGCGTAGATTCGGACGACGTGGCGACCGAAGAGATCGACATCTCGCCCGGGGACCCCGGCCCGACGCGGGTGGCCCCGTTGGCCGCGTTCGGCCGGGGCGACCTGGAGGCGGCCGGCGGTAAGGCAGCGAACCTCGGCGAGCTGGTACGGGCGGGTCTGCCGGTGCCGCCGGGTTTTGTGGTGACGACGGACGCCTATCGGGAGTTCGTCGACACCCACCACCTGCACGACCGGATCGTCGCTCTGGTGCCGGCTTCCGCCGACGCCGATCCGAGCGCGTACGAGTTCGCGGCCCAGGCGATCGCTGACCTGTTCACCGCCGGCCGGGTGCCGGACGATCTCGCCTCGGCCATCACCGGGTCCTATCGCGAGCTGGGTGCGGACGTCGTGGCCGTGTGCTCCTCGGCGACTGCCGAGGACCTCGAGGGGGCCAGCTTCGCCGGTCAGCAGGACACCTACCTGAACATCAGCGGCGCGGACGCGGTGTTGGACGCCGTACGCCGGTGTTGGGCCTCGCTGTGGACCGGGCGAGCCATGGCCTACCGGGCCCGTCAGGGCATCGACCCGGCCGAGGTGAGTCTCGCGGTGGTGGTCCAGGAGCTC
>DATDAP010000695.1:0-3442 GCA_036525335.1 Microlunatus sp.
AACGCCGTACGGGCCTGATCGCACACCCTGTCGCCACCGGGGACCGCCTTGCGGGGTGACCTGCGCGACTAGGGTGGGCGAATGGGTCCTCCCGACTCCCTGGCGATGCCGCCGGGCGCCGATCCGCGCCAGCTGAGCCGACACCTCGGTCAGCTGCACGACTCCTTCGTGTCGTCCGGAGCCGTCGACCCGGCTCTGCGCACGGTGGTCTCCGAGTCGTGGCGGCGCAGTGTGGGCAGCGGAATCGATCCCGAGCGCTCGTTGGCCAGGCTGCCGCTCGACGACGCCGGCCTGGCCGACGCTCGGATCACCCATCCGCTGGCCGTCGGGATGCCGATCATCCGCCGGCTCCTGGTGGAGGAGGCGGCGGACGCCGGGCTGCTGGTCGCCGTCAGCGACGCCGCGGGGCAGCTCCTTTGGGTCGAGGGTGATCCGGTGCTGCGAGCCAGGGCGGAGAGCATCCACTTCCTGCCCGGCGCGGACTGGAGCGAGGCGTCGGCAGGCACGAATGCCCCGGGGACGGCGCTGGCGCTGGGTCGGCCGGTTCAGATCTTCGGCCCCGAGCACCTGCTGCGCTCGGTGACGCCGTGGAGCTGTTCCGCCGCTCCGATCCGGGAACCGGACACGGGGGCCATCCTGGGGGTGCTGGACCTGACCGGTGGCCCGGAGGTGGCCGGCCCGCAGACCCTCGCTCTGGTCCGGGCCACCGTCGCCGCAGTCGAGGCCGAGCTGCGCCTCAACCGACTCGCGACACCGTACGGGTTGATCGGCGATCGCGCATCGGCTTCCGCCACCGGCCCTCGACTGGAGGTGCTGGGTCGTCGTTCGGCGCGTTTCTCCCATCCCGGCACCACCACCGAGCTGAGTCTGCGGCACAGCGAGATCGTGCTGCTGCTCGCCGACTCACCCGATGGTCTCTCCAGCGCCGAGCTCGCTGTCGCCCTCAGCGACGACGACCAGGCGACCGTCACGATCCGCGCCGAGCTGTCGCGGCTACGCGCCCAGCTCGGTCCGGTGCCCCTCGAGTCGCGGCCGTACCGACTACCCCGGCTCACCTCCGACATCGACGACCTGCGCGTCGATCTCCGGCAGGGGCGGCTGCGGTCGGCGGTGGCGCGCTACCGGGGCCCGGTGCTGCCCGCGTCCCGCGCGCCGGGGGTCGAGCAGCTCCGCGACGACCTGCACCGGCAGCTGCGCGGCCGGCTGCTGGCGGGCACCGACCCGGATGCGCTGCTGGCGTTCGCCGACACCCCCTACGGTCGCGAGGACTTCGACGTCTGGTCGCGGGTGCTCGCCGTGCTGCCCCCGTCGTCGTCCCGGCTGCCCGAGGTGACCGAGCACCTCGTCGAGCTCGACCTCGACCTCCGCTGACCTCGGGCCGTCATCGACCTGCGTCTCCACAGCAGATGTCGTGGCTTGCGTCACGTTGTCTGCAACTGCGCTGCAACCTCGCCCGACCTAGCGTGCCGGTTGACGTGGTCGACGGGCGGCCGCGCGGGTAATGCGCCGAGCACGCTCGGCCAGACGAGGACGTCACCACATGACTGTGTACGCAGCACCGGGCACCGAAGGCTCCGTCGTCACCTACAAGACCCGTTACGACCACTGGATCGGCGGCAAGTGGGTGCCGCCCGTCAAGGGCCAGTACTTCGAGAACCCGTCGCCGGTGAACGGCAAGACGTTCTGCGAGGTGGCCCGAGGCACGGCCGAGGACATCGAGGCCGCCCTCGACGCCGCCCATGCCGCCGCACCGGCCTGGGGCAAGACGTCGCCCTCGGAGCGCGCCAACGTCCTGAACAAGATCGCCGACCGGATCGAGGCGAACCTGGAGATGCTCGCCGTCGGGGAGACCTGGGACAACGGCAAGGCCGTCCGCGAGACCCTGGCCGCCGATCTGCCGCTCGCCGTCGACCACTTCCGCTACTTCGCCGGTGTGCTGCGGGCCCAGGAGGGTTCGGTCTCCCAGATCGACGACGACACGGTCGCCTACCACTTCCACGAGCCGCTGGGGGTCGTGGGCCAGATCATCCCGTGGAACTTCCCGATCTTGATGGCCACCTGGAAGCTGGCTCCGGCCCTGGCCGCCGGCAACGCCGTCGTGCTCAAGCCCGCCGAGCAGACGCCGGTCTCGATCATGCTGTTGATGGAGCTGATCGCCGACCTGCTGCCTGCCGGTGTCCTCAACGTGGTCAACGGTTTCGGCGTCGAGGCCGGCAAGCCGCTCGCCTCCTCCAGCCGGATCCGCAAGATCGCCTTCACCGGCGAGACGACCACCGGCCGGTTGATCATGCAGTACGCCAGCCAGAACCTGATCCCGGTCACCCTGGAGCTCGGCGGCAAGAGCCCGAACATCTTCTTCGGCGACGTCACCCGGACCGAGGACGCCTTCTACGACAAGGCTCTGGAGGGTTTCGCCATGTTCGCCCTGAACCAGGGTGAGGTCTGCACCTGTCCGAGCCGGGCGCTGATCCAGAACTCGATCATCGACGCGTTCCTGCCCGCCGCGACCGAGCGGGTGAAGAAGATCACGCAGGGCAACCCCCTGGACACCGACACCATGATGGGTGCTCAGGCCAGCAACGACCAGCTCGAGAAGATCCTGTCCTACATCCAGATCGGGGCCGAAGAGGGCGCTCGGATCATCACCGGTGGCGAGCGTGTTGATCTTGGCGGCGACCTGTCCGGTGGCTACTACGTCGCGCCGACGATCTTCCAGGGTCACAACAAGATGCGCATCTTCCAGGAGGAGATCTTCGGCCCGGTCGTCGCGGTGACCGGCTTCGACGACTACGCCGACGCGATCGAGATCGCCAACGACACCCTGTACGGTCTGGGCGCCGGCGTGTGGTCGCGCGACGTCAACACCGCGTACCGCGCCGGGCGCGACATCCAGGCCGGTCGGGTGTGGACCAACTGCTATCACGCCTACCCCGCGCACGCGGCGTTCGGTGGCTACAAGGGCTCGGGTATCGGTCGGGAGAACCACGCGATGATGCTCGATCACTACCAGCAGACGAAGAACCTCTTGGTGTCGTACTCCCCCAACGCCCTTGGATTCTTCTGATGAAGCCTCGCGCTGCGTCAGCAGTGACGAGTCGGGCGGCGACGTGAACGTCAGGCGCGTCGACGTGTCGGCGGAGGCGGCGGACATGATCCGCCGCCTCCGGGCCGAGCACGGCCCGGTGATGTTCCACCAGTCCGGCGGCTGCTGCGACGGATCGTCCCCGATGTGTTACCCCAAAGGCGACTTCTGGACCAGCGACGCCGATGTCCTGTTGGGCACCATCGACGTCCGGGAAGTCGGCGCGACCGACGAGGCACACGATGACGACCTGGTCGAGGTGTGGATGAGCACGTCGCAGTTCGCCTACTGGCGGCACACCCACCTGACCATCGACATCGTGCCCGGCCGGGGCGCGGGGTTCTCCCTCGAGGGTCCGAC
>DATDAP010000696.1:0-2338 GCA_036525335.1 Microlunatus sp.
GTCGGACCAGACCGGCACCGTCGTCACCTTCTACGCCAGCCCGGAGATCTTCGAGACCACCAACTACTCGTACGAGAAGCTGGCCGCCCGGTTCCGGGAGATGGCGTTCCTGAACAAGGGACTGACCATCTCGGTGGCCGACGAGCGACCCGACCGACAGGACCTGGCCAACCTCGACGATCCCACCCTGCGTGACGGCGGTCGCAGCGACACGTTCTGCTACGCCGACGGGCTCATCGACTACGTCCGCTACCTGAACCAGAGCAAGGAGTCGGTCAACCCCACGGTGATCGCGGTCGAGGCCGAGCGGCCCGACCACGACATCAGCGTGGAGGTGGCGATGCAGTGGAACACCTCCTTCACCGAGTCGGTGCACACGTTCGCCAACGCGATCAACACCCACGAGGGTGGCACGCACGAGGAGGGCTTCCGGTCGGCGCTGACCTACACCGCCAACAAGTGGGGTCAGGACTGGGGCTTGATCCGGAAGCCCGAGGACAAGCTGTCCGGCGACGACATCCGCGAGGGTCTGACCGCGATCATCTCGGTCAAGCTGGCCGAGCCGCAGTTCGAGGGCCAGACCAAGACGAAGCTCGGCAACACCGAGGCCCGCTCGTTCGTGCAGCAGGTCGTCAACGCCAAGCTCGGCGACTGGTTCGAGGAGAACCCGGCCGAGGGCAAGCTGATCGTTCGCAAGGGTCAGGCCGCCGCGATCGCACGGATCGCGGCCCGCAAGGCCCGCGATGCCGCCCGCGATCGCAAGGGCCTGCTCGGCCGCAGCGGGCTGCCCGGCAAGCTGTCGGACTGTCAGTCGACCAACCCGGAGGAGTGCGAGGTCTTCATCGTCGAGGGTGACTCGGCGGGTGGCTCGGCCAAGGGCGGCCGGGATCCCCGGACCCAGGCGATCCTGCCCATCCGCGGGAAGATCCTCAACGTCGAGAAGGCCCGGATCGACCGGATCATGCAGAACCAGGAGGTCCTGGCGATCATCTCGGCCCTGGGCACCGGCGTGCACGAGGACTTCGACCTGGCCAAGCTGCGCTACTACAAGATCGTGATGATGGCCGACGCCGACGTCGACGGCGCCCACATCCGCACGTTGTTGCTGACCTTGATGTTCCGATTCATGAAGCCGCTGATCGAGGCCGGCCACGTCTACCTGGCGCAGCCGCCGCTGTTCAAGATCAACTGGTCGAACTCGGCGCACGAGCTCGCCTACACAGACGCCGAGCGGGACGCGCTACTGCGAGTGGGCAGCGAGGAAGGCAAGCGGCTCCCCCGGGAGAACCCGATCCAGCGCTACAAGGGTCTGGGCGAGATGAATCCCGACCAGCTGTGGGACACCACCATGGATCCGGACAAGCGGATCCTGCTGCAGGTGACGTTGGAGGATGCGGCGCGGGCGGATGAGATGTTCTCGATTCTCATGGGTGAGGACGTGGAGCAACGGCGGGCGTTCATCCAGCGCAATGCCAAGGACGTGCGCTTCCTTGACATCTGAGCAGGGGTCGGGAGTCGTTCCTGGTCTGGGTGGGGATTCGTCGCAACCATCCGCCCTCGCAGGCTCGGGCTCCCGCCAGGCCCATCCATGCTCCTTCATCCCCACCCAGACCAGGAACGACGTACGGACCCTGTCTCTCTCGTCAGGTGGCTGGACGCTTTGACCGTGCTGAACGCCCGGCGTCGGATCGGCTGGATGGCTGGGAGTGGTGCGGGTGGATTCGGACGTAGGGGACGCGATGGTGGTCCAAGATCAACATGCAGGGCGATGTGTCACGTGAAACGAAAACGGAGTTGACCGATGAGTGATGTGACTCACGAGCCGGCGGATCGCCGGGAGCCGGTGGATCTGCAGGACGAGATCCAGAAGTCCTACCTGGACTACGCGATGAGCGTCATCGTGGGGCGGGCGTTGCCGGATGCACGGGACGGGTTGAAGCCGGTGCACCGGCGGATCCTGTACGCGATGTTCGACGGTGGTTACCGACCGGATCGCGGCTGGAACAAGTGCGCGCGTGTGGTCGGCGAGGTGATGGGTCAGTACCACCCGCACGGTGACGGCGCGATCTACGACACGCTGGTGCGGCTGGCCCAGCCCTGGGTGATGCGCTATCCGCTGGTCGCCGGGCAGGGCAACTTCGGGTCGCCGGGCAACGACAAGGCCGCGGCCATGCGGTACACCGAGTGTCGGATGGCGCAGCTGGCCATGGAGATGGTCCGCGACATCGGCGAGAACACCGTCGACTTCAAGCCGAACTACGACGGCAAGGAGCAGGAGCCGGTCGTCCTGCCGGCCCGGTTCCCGAACCTGCTGGTCAACGGCTCGACCGGCATCGCC
>DATDAP010000697.1:0-62118 GCA_036525335.1 Microlunatus sp.
CGAGATCGGCCAGGGAGCCGTCGTCGACGAGTTTGATCAGGTGCTCGACGGCGACGTCGAGGGAGTCCACCGCGGCTTGCAGCGCGGGGGCTGCCGGCTCGTCGGTGGGGGCCTCGATCATGATCCGATTCTAGCCGAACAAGTGTTCGATAGCAAGGAATCGAAACGAGTTCTCTCAACCAGGTAACGAAATTCACGGGTGTGACGCGTGAGGCGTCGATGCTCGTTCCCCTGTCGCAGACATTGAGGATTCGACGGTGGCTGCCGCGTGACAAGATCGATCCCCGCTTCCGCCTCGCGATCGCGCAGTTGCCTGACGGCGCGGCGCGGGGCTACCTTCGGTCGCCGAACGCGGCATCTCCCGCACGTCGCTCTACGAGCTGCGCAAACGTGCGACGGCCCGACCCAGCGCCGTACGCGTGCTGACACCTCGACACGACCGAGTGCGTGCCGACCCGACCGTCACCGATGGTCCCGATCGAGAACGGGCACCTCTGTCTTGAGACCGGACGCGCTGCCGACTGACCCCCCGTTGTTCGTCTTTCGCTGAGTACAGCGAAACCTGTACTGTGACGTCGTGCGGATCTCATCCTCGACTGATGCGCTGTCCCGGTTCGGCCATGCCCTGTCGGACCTGACCCGGACGCAGGTGCTGCTGACACTGCGGCACGGCCCCGCCTATCCCGCCGACCTCGCCGAGCTGGCCGGAGTCAGCCGGCAGACGATGTCGAACCACCTCGCCTGCCTGCGAGGCTGTGGCCTGGTGGTGGCGGTGCCCGAGGGCCGCCGGTCCCGTTACGAGCTGACCGACGAGCGGATCAGCCATGCCCTCAACGACTTGCTGGCTCTCGTGCTGGTGGTCGATCCCGACTGCTGCGGCGGCGAGAGCGACAAAGCGCAGGCGTCGGATGGGTTGGAGGTGAGGGCATGAGCATTGCCTCGCTGCGGCCTTCGCCTTCCCGCCGGGATGTGCTGGCCCGCCGTATCCGCTGGTTCGTGGCCGCCACGATCACCTACAACGTGATCGAAGCCGTGGTCGCATTGGGCGCCGGCGCGCAGGCTTCCTCGAGCGTGCTGATCGGGTTCGGTCTGGACTCGGTGATCGAGGTGGCATCGGCTGTCGCGGTCGCCTGGCAGTTCGCCGGCCGCGACCCCGAAGCCCGGGAGAAGATCGCGTTGAAGATCATCGCCTGCTCGTTCTTCGGCCTCGCCGTCTTCGTCACCGGCAACGCCCTTCGGTCGCTGTTCGGCGGTGTCGAAGCCGACCACTCCCCGGTCGGCCTGGTCTTGGCGGCGGTCAGCCTGGCGATCATGCCGCTGCTGTCCTACGGCCAGCGCCGGGCCGGCCGCGAGCTCGGCTCGAGATCCGCGGTTGCTGACTCCAAGCAGACCCTGCTCTGCACCTACCTGTCCGCGATCCTGCTCGCCGGGCTGGCACTCAACTGGCTCTTCGGCTGGACGTGGGCCGATCCTGTCGCCGCCCTCGCCATCGCCGGCATCGCCCTGAAAGAGGGAATCGAAGCGTGGCGCGGCGACACCTGCTGCAGCCCCGCCGCCGCTCTTCAGCCTGCGACCGATCTGAACCCCTCAACGATTCCAGACGAGTGCGGCTGCGGACCGAGATGCACCGACACCTGCTGCACTGTCTCGATCGACGGGCCGAGCCGCACCGAATCGACGGCGGTGACACCGCGCGCCGACAGCTAGGGCAGCGGGCCGCCGACGCGATCGATGGAGTGCAGCACCTCGAACGGCTCAGCGAAGCGTGCGTGCGTCGCGATGCGCCGGCCCCAGTAGCGGGCGGTCGAGACCACCGTCTCCGGGTCGAGGTAGCTCCGTCCGGCCTGGGAGACGTGGCAGGCGAGCACATCGACCTTGCGATCGACCACCCGATCGATGGGTACGAAAGCGGTGGGGACGAAACCGTTGTCGGCGGAGGGCGACTGGTAGGCCATCACCGTCGGAACCGTACGGGCCGCGCTCGTAGTCGCGGCGTGCACGGCCCGATGATCTTGATGGATGTCGTGGGCGGAGTGCACGTAGACGATCGTCGGGTCGAGGGCCTCGACGACGTCCTCGATGATCGTGATGGTCTGGATCCCGGCGCTCACCCTGGTGTCGGGAAGATCGGCCAGCAGCAGCTGCGCCCCGAGCAGAGTCGCTGCGTCGGCCGCTTCATCGGTGCGGTCAGCGGAATCGCCGCCGACCGCACCACGGCTGAGAGTCAGGACCGAGATCCGGTCTCCCTGCCGCCGGTGTTCCAGCAACGTACCGGCGCAGCCGATCTCGACGTCGTCGGGGTGCGCGCCCACGGCCAGCACCCGCTCCCGCGTACGGCCGGACCGTTCGAGCTGGACCCGCAGCGTCGTCAGCAAGGTGATCTGATCGAGGGGATCGACCACCTCCTGGACACCTGCCCGAATGGCCGCCAACAGGATCGGGGGATCGACGTCCCCATCGCTCAGCAGCAGGAACCTGGCGACGGGACTGAGGGAGCGCAGAGCGTCGAGCAGATCCAGACACCCGGGCCGTCCGAGCACCTCCGGGCCGATGAGCACGTACGTGAAGGGATCCAGCTCGGCGATCCTGTCGGCCGAGGCTGGAGCCTCCACGCGCACCGTGCTGAACCCCACCCGCCGTAGAGCATCGACCGCAGTGGGGTAGGGCTCCTCGGCGATGAGCAGGGCCGTGCGGGGAGGCCACGGACGTACCTCCATGACGCCGTCGGGCACTCCGGGAGCAGGTTGGCGACGCGGTCGCCGTCCGGCCGGGCGAGGTGAGGCGGTGACGTGGTCGGCCCAGGCTGGGTCGCGTCGGTCCACCGGCCCGCTCGAACCGCTCGTCGCAGACATGACCTCAGGGTACGGGCCCCGCACCAATGGACACGCCTGCCGCAGGCGCCATGTCCACTGATCGGGGGACACCGACATCGTCCGATCGATCGGCCGGTCGCCCGACGGCGGCGGACGCCGGATCGCCGCAGAGTTGTCCTCGTCGGCACGGATGATCCGGGCCACCAAGACCAAGGAGAACTCAGATGTCCAGCACCGTGCCCACCGGCTCGAACCCGCAGGGCTACACCTCGCAGTCCAGCGACGGTTCCAACTTCGGCCGCGTTCCTCAGACTCCGAAGAAGGCGAAGCCCACCGGCTGGATCGTCGCCACCTTCGGTGCCGCAGCGCTGGCCCTGGTGGGCATGATCGCTGCCGTCTTCCTGGCCTTCGCCGGCCCGGCCACGGCCGGGGCGAGCAGCACGATCGAGCACCACAAGAGCAGCAGCCACCATGCGGTGATCATCAACGGGGGCGGTCACGGCCACCACACCGTCCAGCCCTCGGCCCAGATCGAGACCCTGCAGAAGGACCTCGGCCGGCTGAACTACTACGAGGGCCCGGTCAACGGCTACCCGAGCATCCAGCTCGAGAAGTCGATCACGTACCTGCAGGCCGACGCCGGTCTCCCGCAGACCGGTCGGATGGATGCCGCGACCCAGGCCGCGATGCAGAACATGCTGATCAACGGCAACAACCAGATGGGCAACTGAGCACGCCGCAACATGAAACTGCGGATCTTCATGGGGTCGCGGTTGCGGTTTACTGGACTGATCGCGGACCGTGCTCGGGCGAGCCGGTCTCCGTCAGGAGTCGCCATGCCTGAGTGCCCGTCGTCACCCACCGTGCTCCGGCACGTCGGACGTGCCACGGCACTGCTGCTGATGGGGCTCTCGCTGGCCCTGGGGTTCTGGTTCGCACCTGGAGCGGCTGCCGAGCCACCCAGCTCGCCCTCGCCGTCACCGCTCTCCACGCTCGCTCCCGTCGACGAGGATGATGAGGACGCAGAGGAGGGCCCGTACGAGGATCTGAACTGGATCACCGGCTGCGCAACGGAAGGCGGGACCGGCGCCGAGGTCCAGGTCAGCACGGGCCTGGAGGCGGCCGACGGTACGGCATTCGAGTGGACGCTACGCCTTGACGGCACGGTGATCATCCGCGAGACGTTCACCTACAACGAGGAGGATGACGAGACCGGCCCTCACCATCTCGCTGGACTCGCACCCGGCAGCTACCGGCTGACGATCACCCCCGTCGGACAGACCAAAGACGCCGTGACGGTGGACTTCGAGGTACTGCGCTGCGTCAGCGCCGTCGGCGGCTGCCGGACGATCACCTTCACCAACCCGGCAGCCAATCCCGCCCTCCGATTCAAGTACCAAACCGGCAACGACGACGGCAGCGACGACGAGGACGTCGACGACAGTGGCGTGATCATGGTGCCGCCCGGCGAGTCGCGCACGGTGGCCTCCCTGCGTCGGGTGGCCGGCTACGGCGCAACAAGGGTGTTCCGGAGCGGCCAGCCGCGGTCGTTCGGCGGCGAGGACTACGAGATCGATGTGGACCAGCACTGCGGCGCCACCATGACTCGCGGAGCCGTCGACTGCGCGCCGAACAGCAAGTCCAACGCGAAGGTCGAGGCCTGGTTGGCGCCGCCCCAGGGCCATCCGGCCCGCTTCAAGCTCATCGACTTCCACGAGCCGATCGACTCCGGCCAGGTCGGCGATGATGATCACCTGAAGCTGTGGCTGTCGCCGAGCTACTACAACTTCCGTGCGTACACCTCCGAGGCGCAGCTTCCCTATGACCGCGTCGACTTCCCGGTCCTCACCTGCCTGCAGGCTCCCTCGACCTGTCAGGGGCTGACCTTCGGGAATCCGGAGTCGTCGTGGTCGACGGTCGACGTCCGTTATCGGGTGGATGACGGCCCGCAGGAGTCGATATCGATCAAGGCGGGCCGATCCAGGCAGCTGCTGCTGCCGAGCGGCGCGTCGGTGACCTGGCGGGCGACGCCGCGAGACCTGGAGATTCCCGCAGGCTGGAGGATCGACGCCGGAAGCGGAACGGTCGTCACGGGGGTGTGTGGCAGCCCAGAGGACCAGCTGGCCGCCACGGGTGGCCCGAGCCTGCTGCTCGGCGTGGGAGCTGTGCTGGGCGCGGCCGGCTTCGGGCTGCTCCGTCGCCGGTCGTGATGCTGGGCTCGGGTCCGGCCGCCGCTCACGACCGCCGATCTCCGACGACCCGACAGAGCACCCGTGTCCGAGGTGTTTCGGTGCCGCAGACGGCCAGCGCTGCGGTCGCGCCGCCGCCGAGGGCGAGGTCGACGATCCGTACGGGACAGGCCCGGGGCGAGTCGAAGGACAGGATCTCGGGCGGTCGGTCCGGTGGAGTGATCACCAGCCGGCGGGGGTCGACGGCGAGGCCGAGTCCGATGGCCTTCAGCACCGCCTCCTTGCGGACGAAGGTGCGGAGCAGTGCAGGAGCGTCCAGCTCGTCCGACAGCTCGGTGGGGCCGAGGAATCCCGCGGCATCGCGGCCTGTCAGCACGGTCGACGTCTCCACGTCGACACCGACCTCGGCGTCCAACGACCAGGCGAGGACGACGTGGGCGCCGCTGTGGCTGAGGGAGATGTGGGGGAGTGGACGTCCGTCGTCGGCGACCAGCCAGGGTTTGCCTTCCCCGGGTATGACCGGCCGGGGTTCGATGCGCAGCCGCCGCGGGAGGAGACCGAAGTCGCACGCCAGGTCGTTGATCATGGCTCGTCCGGTTACGAAGCGACGCCGGTCGTCGGACCGGCGAAAACCCTCGGCCCGCGCCGTATCGGTCGTGGAGAGATGGGTGGCGCCGAGATCGGTGTCCGGGCGGGCGATCCACACCGTGATCTCGCGGGTCACGCCGATGCGCGGTGGATCGGCGGCACGGGTACCAGCCCGGACGATCGGACCTCGAAGACCTTCGGCAGGCGGGCCAGGGTGGCGGCGCTGTGGGCAACCACGATGACCGTACGGTCAGTGGCGAGCGCGTCGACCGCGACCTCGACGAGCCCGGCCGTGGCGGGGTCGATGTCGGCGGTGGCCTCGTCCAGGATGAGGATCGGCGTCCGGGTGAGCGCGACGCGGATCAGGGCGAGCAGCTGTCGCTCCCCGGCCGACAACGGGGAGGCGCCGCCGGCCGGTGTGGTCAAGCCACCGGGCAGGCCGGTCAGCCAGGCGCCCAGACCCACCGACGCGGTAGCGGCGGTGAGCTCGGCGTCGGACGCGGTCGGAGCGGCCAGTCGGAGATCGTCGGCGATCGTCTCCGGGCCGAGGACGACCTGCTGCGGCACCAGGGCGACCAGCCCGGCCCGCTCCTGTGGGCTGAGGGTGCCGAGGTCGTACCCGCCCACGGTGACCCGACCTACGTGCGGGGCGTAGAGACCGGCCAGCACCTTGACCAGGGTCGACTTGCCCGACCCGGTCCGGCCGGCCAAGCCCACCACCGGGTGCCGGCGGCGAGGCTGGTCGAGAAGGCCTTCAGCACGGGGTCCGCGCCGTAGCCGAACGTGACGTTCTCGGCCCGGAGATCATGGTCGCCGCCCCGCAGCGGAGTCATCGACGCCGTCCCCGTGGCCTCAGCGTCCGATCGACCCGGCTGACGACAGGTTCGGCGGGATCGTCGATCCAACCATCCGGGAAGTCCAGCCACCGAGTGCCGGTGCTCAGGTGGTCGTGATGCCCGTCCGGCCCGGGCTCGCGCCGGTTCGCCGAGTTCAGGCGGCCAGGTGGAACGTGCTCGCGAAGCGGTCGAGAAGATCGCCACGACCCCGCAGTACCTCGACCGCACCGGTCGCGATCGCGCGATCCGCGGTGAGCTCACCGGAGATGAGTCGGTGGATGCCCGAACCCACGGCGAAGGCCAGGTCCACCGGTCCGTCGCCACGCGTCAGGTCGAGGGTGGAGCCCTCCACTCGGATCAGCAGCTCGGCCGGACCGAAGCGTGCTGCATACGCGGTCGCCGGCAGCTGCGCCGCCACCAGCGGTCGGAAGGCGGTGCGCAGGGAGATGGTCATCGCGTCCGGGGTGATGATCTGCTCCGCCCGCGGGTCGCCCATCGCTTTGAAGCCCCAGGCGCCGAGGGCGAGCACCACGGGCTCGAGCTCGCGGCCGTACGGCGTCAGCTCGTAGACGATGACCCGCGAGTGCGGAACGCGCCGGAGGACGCCGGCCGCCTGCAGCTCCTTGAGCCGTGCCGCCAGGATGTTGCTCGGGATGCGGGGGAGCCCGGCCGCAAGCTCTCCATAACGGCGCGGCCCGACCAGCAGGTCGCGCACGATGAGCATGGCCCAGCGCTCGCCCACGAGCTCCAGGGCGCGCGTGACACCGCAGTACTGCCCGTAGTCGCGGGCGGCCATGAACCTCAGGCCTGTTGGTTCGCGAAGGCCTCGGGACCCTGCTCGGCCGCCACCGGGTCCATGTAGCCGAACTCGAGGATGTTGCCATCGGGATCGGTGAGCTGGCGCTGGTACATGAAGCCGTAGTCCGTTGCGGCGTGCGGCTCCGAGCCCCCCGCGGCGAGACCGGCGGCGACGGCTGCGTCGACGGCTTCTCGACCGTCGAGGAAGATGGCGGTCGACACCGACGGGCTCACGGCCGGGTCCCCGAGGGGGAGCTCGGTGAAGGTCTGGAAGTAGTCGCGCACCAAGATCATGAAGTAGCTGTGGTCCTCCTCGACCACCAGGCAGGCCGCGTTGTGATCGGAGAAGGCCGGGTTGATGGTGAATCCGATCGCGGTGTAGAACGCCTTGGCGCGCTCCAGGTCGGTCACCGGCAGGTTGACGAACATCGCAGTCATCGTGGTCTCTCTCGTACGTCTCGGACGGGGATGGATGGGGTGAGCGTTGGGTACGCCGCTCGAGCTCAGTCACATCCTGTCGCCTTCACTTGCAAAAAACAAGTGCTGGCCGCTCATCGAATTCGGTGGCCGTTCCGGGATGGGGGCAGGCGCTCAGCGGCCTCGGGGCGGTGGATGCCACGCGGGTGGTAGCCGAGCTGCGCCGACAGCCCGAGCAGGTCGGCGAGCAGCCAGACGACGGAAAGCCACATCTCGGTGCCCTGCAGTCCCGGGGTGGTGGCGTCGAGGCCGCCCGTGATCGGGTCCGGAGCCTGAAAGCTGAAGCCCCGATCCGTGACCCAGCGCGGGATCGCGTCCAGCAGCAACTGGCGAGCCACGGCCAGGGCCTCGTCGCCGGAACACCTCCGTGTCGGGGTCGCTCATGGTGTGGTTGAACCCGAGCAGAGACGTGTGCGTGCCGATCCCGACGGCGTTGCCGAGACGGATCCGGCCGCGCAGCACGGCGTACGGGTTGATGGTGCAGTCCCGGCCGGTGCGCAGCGATCCGGTCAGGTACGCGCCGGCGGCGATGTAGGTGCCATCACCCAGGTGCAGCTCGTCGTTGCCCACCGACGCGAGCTCGGACAAGAAGCAGTCTTCACCGAGCCTGTGGGCATCCCCTCGCTCGAGCAACTGGCGTTGCCGGTCGCGCTGACGGGCCTTGCCCTCGTCGCTGGCCTCGGCCCAGAATCTCCAGGGCGAGAAGTCCAGCAGCCGATCGGCCAACGTCGATCCATCGGTCACCTCGTCATCCTGGCAGGACCTCCGTTTCCTCGGCTCCTGCCCGGCTGATTCAGGCCCTCCCGGCTCTACGGTGGGAGCATGATCATCAACCGTCGTGCCGGAGCCGTCACCGCTGCGGCTCTGGCGTGCGTGATCGCGATCGCCGGGTGCGCGAACGGTGAGCTGCCCCGAGCGGATCCGACCTCTTCCGTGCCGACCGCTACTGCCAGGCCGAGTCCGCCCGTCGTCACTGCGGCCCCGTCTCCGACGCCCGAGCACACAGCGACGCCGGGCCTGCGGCCGACGGTGGTCGTCCAGCAGAATCCCCGCTGGGCCCTGGATCGCATTGATCAGCGTCAGCTGCCCTTCGACCGGCGCTACCTGAGCCAGGGGCAGGGCGAGGGGGTGACCGTGTATGTCGTCGACGGCCTGTTCGACACGACGAACGCCGAGTTCGGCGGGCGAGCTACGGTCGGTCTCGACCTCGGCCAGCCCTGCGTGCTGGAGGACGGCCTCAACCACGGGATGTTCGTCGCCGGCCTGGTCGGCGGTCGCCGTACCGGGGTGGCCAAGAAGGCGAAGATCATCGTCGTCGGTTCCTCGTACGGCTGCGAGGGCAGCGAAATGGCCAGTCCGAAGCGGATGATCAAGCGGGTGGTTCGGGCGGTGGACTGGGTGGCCGAGAATGCCCACAAGCCCGCTGTGGTCAACCTCTCGCTGAACACCGACGGTGATCAGCCGGAGCTGGTCGCGGCGGTCGATCGACTCGTCGACGCCGGACTGACCGTCGTCGGCTCGGCCGGCAACGGAGGCGAGAACGCCTGCGGTCATGCGCCGGCCGGACTCCCCTCGGTCATCACGGTCACCGGCTCGACCAAGACCGACCGCGATGCCGGACTGAACTATGGGCGGTGCGTCGACCTCTACGCGCCGGCGAGTGGAGTCACCTCGGTGGTGGGCCCGGAGATCAGCCCGAACCGACTGGCCAGGAGCGATCAGGCCGCCACCTCGTGGGCGGCGCCCATCGCCAGTGGTGTCACCGCCCTGTATCTGTCCGCGCACCCGAACGCCTCACCCCAGCAAGTCCGCAGCTGGATGATCGAGAACGCCAGCACCGGTGTCATCCGTGGCGATCGCCACGGGACCCCGAACCGGCTGCTGTACTCCCGCTGACGTCGGTGAGGCGGTGGCTGCAGGCGAGGTGATGGCTGCCCCCGACGAGTTCGCGCGTCGTTCCGTCGGGCAGGGCGACGGTGGCGCTGGTCGTCGGTGGGAGGTCGATGTCGAGGTGGAAGCCGCCGTCGCCGAGCTGCCAGCTGACCGCGATCGGTCCTTGGCGGGTCAGCTGGCGGGTGTGGGCGTGTTGCAGTCCTGCCATGGGGGTGGGCTGGATGTGGACGCGGCGGTAGCCGGCTTCGTCAGGACCGGGTGACTCGGGCAGGCGGAGTCCGGCGAGGTGGGTGTGCAGGAACGAGGCGACGGCGCCTTTGCTGTAGTGGTTCAGCGATCCCTTGGCGGTCCCGTCGGCGGCGACGCCGTCCCACCACTCCCACATGGTGGTGGCTCCCGCCTCCACCATGCCCAGCCAGGAGGGGAAGCCGGTTCGGACGAGCAGCCGGAAGGCCACGTCGTCGTAGCCGGCGTCGGACAAGACCGGCAGCAGCAGACCGGTGGACAAGAACCCGGTGGCCAGCCGGGTGTCGGCGCGGGTGATCAGGTCGACGAGCCGGGCCGCCAGCCGGGCGCGAGCGGATGTCGGGACGAGGTCGAAGGCCAGCGCGCGGACGTAGTGGGCCTGTCGATCCTCGGTCAGTCGATCCTCGAGGAGGTACTCGGCCTGCCAGGCCGCTCGCGCCGCCTCGGCGAGGCGCTGGTAGCCCCGGGCGGCATGGGTGTGACCGAGCAGCTGGGCGGTGCGTGCGGTGAGGACCGCGGAACGGTGCAGGTACGCCGTCGCGACGATGCCATGGTCGACGGCCGGGTCGGGATTCGGCGGGACGCCCGGCTCCAGCCACTCGCCGAAGTGGAAGCCGGTGTCGAGCAGGTACGTCTCGTGCGGGGCCGGCTGCGGCCGGCCGGCGGCGCGGTCGGGGTGGCGTTCGGTGGAGGCCCGCTGCGCGGAGTAGTCGACCCACCGCCGCATGGCCGGGTAGGCCTCGCGCAGGGCGTCGAGATCTCCGTAGGTCCGCCACATCTCCCAGGGCACGATGACGGCCGCGTCGCCCCACCCGGCGGATCCGGCGGAGGCGTCTTCGAAGGGGATGCCGGAAGGCTGGTCGCCGCCGGGGTTGGGAACGATGGTGGGGATCCGGCCGTCGGACCACTGATCGGCGGCGAGGTCGCGGAGCCAGCGGCGGGAGAACCAGGCGACGTCGTGAAGGAGAGCGGCGGCGCCGACGAAGATCTGCCAGTCGCCGGTGAACCCCGACCGCTCGCGCTGCGGGCAGTCGGTCGGCACGGCGCAGGCGTTGGTGAGCAGACTCCGCCGGACGACCTCGTGCAGCTGCTCGAGACGTCGGTCGCTGCAGGTGAACTCTCCGGTCCGGGGGAGCAGAGTGTGCACCTGGATGCCCCGGGCGCGGGACAGGTCCAGTCCTGTCGGCACGCCATCGATCTGGACGTACCGGAAGCCGTGCGTGGTGTGGCGCGGCTCGAAGATCTCGCCGCGACCGCTGGAGATGACCTCGTCGCGTTGGCCGGCGTCGAGGAGCTGCTTGGTCTCGAAGTCGAAGGCGCGGAGATTGCCGGTGTCGACCAGCCCGGCTGAGTCGAGCACCTCGCCGTGAGTCAGGGTCAGTCGAGTCCCGGCCGGGCCCAGGTCGGGAAGTCTCAGCCAGCCGTTGATGTCCTCGCCGAGGTCGAGAACGACGGTGCCGGGTCGCGGGCAGTGGAGCGCTGCCGGGACGATCTCGCCGACCTGGCGGATCGGGCTTCCCTCGGCCGCCACCAGCCGCGACGGCGACAGGGTCGTGATGGTCGTTCCGGCCGCCACGGCGGACCAGCCGTCGTCGGAACCGGCGTCGGTGAACCAGTCCGGGTCGTACGCACCGAAGTCGATCGACTGGCCGTCCATCAGATCGGCGCGCTGGATGTGACTGCGCCGGAACCGCCAGTGCTCGTCGCTCGCCAGGTGCGACCCGCCGGCCACCGCCGGCTCGGTGATCGCCAGCAGCAGCCCGGTTCGGGTGCCGAAGCCGTCCGCGTGGCGCTGGAAGCCGTGCCGGCCGCGGAACCAGCCGTCGGACAGCAGCACGACCACGGTGTTGACGCCGTCGAGGAGGAGGTCGGTGACGTCGTACCGGTGCACCTGAAGTCGCTTCCGGTAGGCGCTGAAGCCCGGAGTGAGCTCGTCATCTCCCACCCGTACCCCGTTCAGGAAGGCCTCGGCGATGCCGTGGGCGGTGATCATGAGCTGGCTCCGGTGCCCCGGCTGCCGGTCGTGCCGGAAGCTTCGGCGCAGCAGGTAGGCCGGGCGCAGACCCGGCGGGGGGGTCTCGGCCTCGTCCGGCCCGATCCAGGTGGCGGCGGCGAGGGCGACGGCGATCTCCGGATCGACGTCGGTCCAGGGGTCGGTGGCCACGGGGTCTCCGGACTCGGTCATCCCCGCATCCTCTGACACCACGCGCCGCGAGTCACCTGCCGGGTCCTGTCTCCTCGTCGCTGAGCTCCCCACCGACTCGGCTCATCCGGATAGCCGTGTTGCTCTCCAGAATGTCGACGCCACCGCGTCCGGCCACGTACCGACGCCTGTAGTTCCCTAGCTCGAACCATGGGTGAGCGCATATCGGCCCCCGGCGCGCATTTCGGGCGGTCGGGGCGGGCGCAGCGCGGCAGGAAGAACACCTCAGGCCGCGAAGCGACCAGGGCGCGTCGCGTTCCTCCTTCGGGAAGGCGAACCCGATCACCGTCTCGGCCTGGTTGAAGGCGACGTAGACGATCTGACCGACCCGGAACTTCACCCGGTCACGCACCAGCATCTCACTGCTGCGCGGCAACCCTGCGAGCACCGTTCGGACGTCGTCGACCGTGACCACGGATCCATCATCGCCTGTCGGGACGGCCCTGGGCACGCAAGCGTCGACGCCCTCGCGTGGGCAGGAAGTGAGCAATGTGGTCGTGCTCGCCCCCGGCACAGGTTGAACCATCCCGGAGACTTCAGCCTTCGCCTACCTGGCGACGGCGATTGACCTGTTCTCCCGCAAGCTGCTCGGTGCGGCGACCGGCTGCACCCCGTTTCCGTGCCCGGCGCCGCCGGTCGAACCTCAGCCCGTCGGTCAACGGACCCCACCGCAACATCCCCAGATCCCGCAGGTAGTTCTGGTGCAGGCGCCAGGGTGTGGCAGGGCCCTGCTTGGGCAGCCGTTGGCCGCCCCGGCGGACGTAGCCGGCTCGGAGGTCGATCAACGGCGACAGCTGTTCCGGGGCGAAGTCGGGGGTGATCGGTGTGGCGCTGCGATACCCGCGGCGATCGAGATACCGGAGCAGTCGACAGACGTACCTCGCCACGAGATCGGCCTTGAGCGTCCAGGAGGCGTTGGAGTAGCCGAGGGTGAAGCTGAAGTTGGGCACCCCGGACATCATCATGCCCTTGTAGGCAATGGTTTCCGCGGGGTCGACCGGGTGGTCGTCGACGACCAGGTCCATCCCGCCGAAGGCCAGCAGGTTCAACCCTGTGGCCGTGATGATCACCTCGGCGTCGAGCTGCCGCCCGGAGGTCAGCCGCACCCCGTCGGGGGTGAACCGGTCGATGCCGTCGGTCACGATGTCGGCGGAGCTGGTACGGATGGCTCGGAACAGGTCACCGTCGGGTGCCGCACACAGCCGCTGGTCCCAGGGCTCGTACGTCGGCGTCAGATGGGTGTCGGCGTCGAACCCAGCCGGCAGCCGCGCGGTGGCGCCACGCCGCAGCAACGCCTTCATCTTCTCCGGCTGACGCCGGCTGAGTCGGTAGCTGATCATGCTGGTCAGCACGTACTTCCAGCGCACCAACGGGTACGTCACCCGGGCCGGCCACCGGCGCAGCAGCCGGACGGCGGTCTTGTCGATCGACGGCACGGTGGCGATGTAGGTGGGGGAGCGCTGCAGCATGGTGACCTGGGCGCCCTGCGCGGCCAGGGCCGGGACCAGGGTGACGGCGGTGGCCCCGCTGCCGATCACCACCACCCGCCGGCCGTCGACGTCGAGGTCCGCGGGCCACTGCTGCGGGTGCACGATCGGACCGGTGAAGTCCGTCTCGCCGGCGAACGTGGGCCGGTAGCCCTCGTCGTAGCGGTAGTACCCGGAGCAGGTGTACAGGAACGAGCAGGTGATCTTCACCTCCCCGGCGCCACCGCGATCCGCGGTGACCGTCCACCGCGCTGTCTCGCTGCACCACTCGGCCCGGAGGACCCGGTGGCCGTAGCGGATCTCCCGCTCCACGCCGAACGCGCGAGCGGTCTCGGTGACGTACGCCAGGATCGATGGCCCGTCCGCGATGGCCGTGGTGGACTGCCAGGGCCGGAACGCGTACGCCAGCGTGAACATGTCGGAGTCGGAGCGGACGCCGGGATAGCGGAACAGGTCCCAGGTGCCGCCGATCCCGTCGCGTGCCTCGAGGATGATCACGGTCTTGTCCGGGCACTCGCGGCGGAGGTGGCAGGCGGCACCGATGCCGGACAGCCCGGCGCCGACCACCAGCACGTCGACGTGCTCGAGCTCGTCACCGTTCTCTCCGGCGTCAACCACGTGGCATCACGTCGATCCCACGCCAGACCTCGCGCCGCGGGTTCGGATCGTTCTCGACGTGGTCGCCGTCGGGCGTGAAGATCATGGTGGCGCGATCGGGCGGCTCGAAGGCCGGCCAGCCCGGACCGGGCGCACCGTCGCGGACGAACGCCGTCCAGTGCTCCTTCATCCGGCGACCGAGGGCGTGCCGGGCCCGGGTTGGTCGGCCACGGATGATCAAGGCCAGCGGACCGGACCAGTCCCACAGATAGGGCAGCTCGGCCGCGTGCGTCGCCCCGATCAGCGGGACCGCCGCGTCGAACCGGTAGAACCAGGTCGGACCGCCCGCTGCCCGGTGTCGCTCGGCGAAGTGCTGGGTGGGTACGGCGAAGTTGAGGTCCGTCCCCAGCGCCCGGAGGCCGAGCGGAGAGTCCGGGTACGCCGCGATCACCACCTCCGCCTGCTCGGGGTCCAGGGCGTTCCGCAGCCGTCGGGTCAGCGCCTCGCGGGTGGTGGGCATGATGTTCCCCGGCAGCAGCTGGAACATCGTCACCTCGTCGTGGTTGTGCCCGGCGAGCAGCGGGACCTCCGGCCGGACCGCCGCCTGAGCTGCGGCCAGCGAGTCCGGTACGAGATCGCCGTCGAACCACGGCGCAGCCGGCACAGTGCCCGGTACGGACCTTCGCACGGCCTGCTGCGCCGCGAGCAGTCGCTCCGGCGGCATCTCCCACAGTCGGTCTCCGTCGCCGGGCTCGAGACCGAGCTCGTCGGCGTACCGGCGGGCGACCTGCAGGCGCACCTCCGATCCGTGGATCAGGCTGTACGAACCGCTCTCCATGATCGCGGCGCGGAACAGGCCGCGGGTGCTCGGCGCCGTCAGCAGCAACGAGACCGACACCGATCCGGCCGACTCGCCGGCCACGGTCACCCGTTCGGGATCGCCGCCGAACGCCGCGATGTTGTCGCGGACCCACTCCAGTGCGGCGATCTGGTCGCGCAGGCCGAGGTGGGACGGGATGTCGGCGTCGGTGACCGCCGCGAGATCCACGAAGCCGAAGACCCCCAGCCGGTAGTTGACGGTGACCACGACGATGTCTCCGGACTCCGCCAGCTCCGACCCGTTGTAGAGCGCGCCGCTCCCGCTCGTGTACGCCCCGCCGTGGATCCAGACCAGGACGGGGCGCAGAGGAGCCGCCTCCGCGGGCGCGACCACGTTGAGATAGAGGCAGTCCTCGCTCGGCGTACCGAGGCGACGGGTGGACGCCGTCACCGCCGTCAGCTGTTGCGCGGCTCCGCCGACCTCGGTGGCGGGGCGGATACCGCGCCAGGGGCGCACTTTCGCCGGAGCGGTGAAGCGCAGCCGCCCGACCGGGGGTTCGGCGTACGGCACGCCGAGCCAGACGTCGACCCGCCCTCGCATCCCCGACAACGTGCCGGCTTCCACCGCCACGACGTTGCTGTTCCTCACCCAGCCATCCTGCCTGCCGCGCCCGATGACCGGACAGCCGGCCGGTGGGGGTCACGGGCGGTTACGTCAGTCTCCGTCGCCGGAGCCAGTCGGCGAAGACCGGCGTACGGAGAGCGGCGGACCGCTGGGCGCCGGGGGACTGGCGATCCGCCGCGCGCTTCTCCGCCAGAGCCGTCAGCACGGCGTGCCGCTCGGCGGCGTGCCGGCTGAGGTCGGTGGGCTGGGGTCGCGGGTGGATCAGGTCGGTGGCGGACATGGCGAGGTCCCTTCTGCGTCGAGGAGGTGGGTTCGACTCGAGCGCTGGTGGCGTCTCGAGGGCGGTGCTGAAGCCGGGTGCGGCGGTGGTCAGTCGGGAGCTGCGCCGAGTGTCCGGCCTCGGCGGAGGCCGGACCCCGACGCCGGGTCAGACCCGTCGGGCCGTCACCACGAGGTACTCCCAGTGCATGGTGTCGTCGGTCAGGAACCGGTCACCCAGGGCGGCCAGCTCGGCGTCCAGAGCAGCGACCTTCGCCGGATCGTCGGCGATGAAGCGGTACACGGCGATGGTCGGGCCGTAGTTGCGCTTCATGAAGTCGCGGAACTCGGCTCCGTCGGCGAAGCGTTCGACCCGCAGGTTCTGCTGGTGCGCCACGAGGTCGGTCACCCGCTCTCCGAAGAGGGCTCGGACGTGGTCCGCTCGTCCCCACAGGGGTGCCGGCGAGGCTCCCGGAGGGGGCGGCGGAGCGTACGGCTTCATGACGGCGAAGAGCTGTCCGATGAAACCTTCCGGCGTCCAGCTCAGGACGCCGATCGTGCCGCCGATCCGTGACACGCGGACCAGCTCGTCGGCAGCCTGCTGGTGGTGGGGTGCGAACATCACACCGATCGAGGACAGCACGACGTCGAACTGGCCGTCCGGGTAGGGCAGTGCCTCGGCGTCGGCGGTCTCCCAGCTGAGTTCCAGTCCCTCGGCGGCGGCGTCCTCCCGACCCACGGCGAGCAGCTCCGGTGTGAGGTCGGTGGCGGTCACCGTCGCGCCGAGACGAGCGGCGGGCAGGGCCGAGGTCCCGGTGCCGGCGGCGACGTCGAGGACGCGCTGGCCGGGCTGGATCTCGAGGGTGTCGACGAGGATGCCGCCCAGTGACGCGACGACGTCGTCGACGACGGTGGGGTAGCTGCCACTGGCCCAGAGGGCCGCGTGCTTGGCCTTGAGCGCTCGATCCTCGGCGGTGCCGGTGATCGATGTGTCGCTCGAGTTGATGGTGGTGATGGACATGATTTCCTCCCTGCGGTTGGTTGAGTGATCGCAACCGTAGGGATCGGATGCCCCCGTCGGCATCGGCGCCGCTGCGCAACCGTGACCGTCGACGACGCGCCGCGGTGGCGGCCTGTACGCAGTCGGTCGTTCGCCTCAGGCGCGGTGCAGGAGCTTCCCGACGGCGGCTGCTCGGGCGGTCCGGCCCTGCACCCCGAGCTTGGCGTAGGCGTTCTGCAGATGGCGTTCGACGGTGCGCACCGACAGCACCAGCTCGGCCGCGATCGCGTCGTTGTCAAGCCCCTGTGCAGCCAGACCGAGGATGTCGAGCTCCCTCGGCGAGAGCACCGACAGATCCGCGGAGCTGCCGCCGTTGGACACCGCTGGGGCGAGCAGGACTCTGTCCGGGGACAGGAAGGCGGTGAGCTCCCTCAGGAACACCGGCCACGCCGGTTCGTCGGCGAGGAGGATGTGGTTGTTGCTCTCCAAGGCCACCAGCCGCGCGCCGCGGATGCCGGTCGCCAGCGCACGGCACTCCTCGAACTCGATCATCTGATCACCGCGGCTGTGCAGCACCAGGGTCGGCAGATCCAGCTCGGCCATCCGCGGGGTCGAGTCGATCGTCTGACGCTGCGACCGGGACAGCACGGCCGTCTCCGCGTCGACCGACATCTTCTGCAGATCGTCCAGCCAGCGCATCTGCTCCTCGGTCCCGCCCGGGATCATCATGCTGCTGAACACGCGGCGGAACTCCGACGTCGGTCGGGCCCAGCCCACCTTGATCAACGCGTTGAAGGCGGCGTACAGCTCGAGCTCCTCCGGACTGGCCGCTGCCTGGGCGCCGGCGTAGCTGCCGTAGAAGGCCAACCGCGTCAGGCGCTCCGGATGACGCGCGGCGTACTCGATCGCGACCGGACCGCCCTGCGCCATGGCCAGCAGGGCGAACCGCTCGTACCCGGCGTCGTCGGCGACCGCCTCGAGGTCGGCGACCCTGGCCTGGAGGCTGTGGTCGGTCACGCCGCGATCCGACAACCCGTGACCGCGCTCGTCGTACCTGATCACGGTGGCGATCCGGCCCAGCTCGACCAGGAAGTGCCGCCAGACCGGGCTCTGCCAGTCGAACTGGAGATGACTCAGCCAGCACGCGTCGATGAGCAGCGGGGGGCCCGATCCGTGCACGGCGTAGGCGATCCCGACACCGTCCGCCGACCGGGCGAACCGGATGTCCTGCACCGCATCCCCTGCGCTCGTCGCCACCCGACGATGGTAGAGCTCCGCACCGCCGACGGACAGCAGCAGGCGCGTTCCCCTCGGTGCCGGCCGCCACCATCTGGATGGGCGGTCGAGCGCGAGATGGGTAGCGGCGCCGATCCGGATCGGCGGGAGATCCGTTGTCATGTGAGGGTCGGTGCACGGGGCCCGGCGGTCACCCAGAGGTGAGACTCCATGTCCGACTTCGCATTGTTCGCCGGCTCGTCGGCTGCCGCGATCTTCATGATCAGCCAGCTGCCGATGTTGATCAAAGCCTGTCGCACCAAGAACCTGACGTCCTACAGCCTTGCCAACATCGGACTGGCGAATCTCGGGAACGTTCTCTACGCGGTGTACGTGCTCCAGGTCCCCCTGGGTCCGGTCTGGGCCGTCCACGGTTTCAACCTGACCGCATCCGGACTGATGCTCGCCATGTACCTGCGCTACGGCCGCAGAGCTGGTCAGGGTATCCGGAGAGGAAGCTCGGCCGTGCTGACCGCGGCTGATCAACGACCGTCGTCTCCCCGGTCCTGGTCACGCGGGTTCTAGCTGCCGACCTTCTCGAGTCCGAGATCCAGCCGATGGAGGCGCCGGTCCAGCCGGGGAGCGCTTCGGCGATCAATCCCATCCACCACAGGATCCGGGTTCGGCTCGCGTAAGGGCGCCGGTGGTCCTGGGTACGTAGTTCTACTCACGACATCGTCACTCAGTGCACTCATCGTGGACGTACCGAGCATCGGGCCAGGACCGGTGCCCTGCACAGAGGAGTACGTCATGTCCCTACTCACCGACATCCGCGACGAGGTCGAGGCCTACGCCGCGGACAGCATCCAGATGGCGATCGACGACATCGTCGCCGATCAGCCGAATGCGATCAGCCCAGGGGAACAGTTCTCGTTCAGCGTGATCGCGACCAACGCCCCGCTGGTGGCGGCCGACGGGATCGCCTTCGTCAACGTGAGGTATCACGTGAGTGTCACGGGCGCAGGCGTCCAACTGGTCGTTCCGCCGGCGAATGTGGCGATCGCCCGGTCCGGAGGGCTCGTCACCAGCCCGCTGCTGGTGCCTGGCGCGCTGGTCAGCAGCATGTTCGTCTTCGGGATCACTCCCGACGGGATCGCACTCGGCGTCAATGACGGCGACGCCATCCGGGGCCTGAAAGGTCAGGCCGGAGCAGGTCTGGGGTCGGCCACCCTGAAGGCGCACTTTCACGGGGATCCCAGTCTGGCCGCCCTGTTCCCGGCAGATCGCACCAGCGACAACGGTGAGGCGACGATCGACGTCGTCTGATCGAGCGTGTTCCTGCTCGGGAAGCCGTCCTTCCCTGACCTGACCACCAGGCGATGGAAGATGGCACCAGGGCCGGCGGCACCAGGGGGTCAGCAGGGATGGAACAGGTGACGATGTGGGATGCCAGCGCGCCCGGGATCGTGCTGCTCCCCTCGGGCCGCTCGGTCCGCGGTCGCGGACTTCGTCGGCCGCCATCCCCGGGGCCGCCGCCGACTCTGGCGGTGCACCTGACCGGGACCCGGCCCGCCCGCCCGGCGTGGGACCAGGAGTGGATCCGGTGGCGGGACTTCTGGGTTCCGTCCGACTACGTCGAGGCGAGCAGGGTGCTCCGCGACGCGTACGTGCGGGCGACCCGGGAACGAGTGGAGATCGCTTGTGGTGGCGGGGTCGGCCGAACGGGAACCGGTTTGGCGGCCCTCGCGATCTTCGACGGCTTGACGGAGCGGAACGCGGTCGACTGGGTACGAGAGACCTACCATCCGCGGGCGGTGGAGGTGCCCTGGCAGCGACACTTCCTGCGCTGGCTCGCGGCGTCGGGACGGGTGTAGGCGATGGGTCGTAGTCTCTGGGCGTGAGCCGACGATGAGCAAGTCCGACGCCCAGAGGGCCATGCGCGAGGCCAAGTACGCCCGGATCAGCGCCAGCGGCCCGACCCGACGTGAGGCAGCCGCAGCCGTGGGAACTTCGAAGGGCTCAGCCGCTCGGATCCCTGGCCCCACCCCGGCTCCAGCCGCCGGCGCCGCTCCGACCGGCGCGGCACCGACCGAAGCGCCCCAGGGTCAGCGCTGCGGGCACAAGTCGATGAACGGCCGGACGTGCACGCGTCCGGCGGCTCATGCGGAGAAGAGTCACCGCTACGGTTGACCGGTTGTCCGCGCCGGACGCCATCAGCCCGGCTCCCTGCGCCGGGTTCGACGCCGGGATGGCCGCTGACGGCGAAGCGTCGCGAGCTCGAGCGCGCCACGTCCGCTGGTGCCCGCAACGCCGAACTCGAGTTGTCCGATCTTCTCGGTCTCCAGCGTTTCAACCGCTTCCGCGACGATCTTGATGAACTGGTCAGAGTGACCAGGCAGGACCTGGCTGCGCAGCGGCACTGGATCCGGATCCTGCGGAGGCGACACGCCTGACGTGGCCCCGCACATCTGACTCCCAGGTTCGACTCAGGTCGGTCTCAGCGCTCCGTCGACACACTGATGTCCATGACGCCTGTTCTCATCTCAGACCTGGCGCCCGGCACGTGCTGGCCGAGCGCATGGCCCGGGGCAAGGTGTCCACCGAGGAGTTCCTGGAACGCGCCAGCCTGCTGAACTGGACTCCGGGCTCCGACGTCACCCCGCCGACCAGGAGCTTCCGACGTCGCCGCTGACCGAATTCTGGTCGTCTTGATCAAGGAGCGCATGCGCCAGTGGGCAGACAAGACGCGATCTCCGGTCTCGGTCGAGACCGAGACCGACCCCATCCGATCGGCCGACGGCTACGAATCCCCCCTATGACCCAGCGCCCGAGAACAAGGATCGGGCGACGTCACTCACCACCACTCCGAGTCGCGGTCGGTGCCGCCGTGTTGATCACCCTCCTCGCAGGCTGCGGTCAACCCACCCCCGCACCTACTCAGCGACAGCCGGACCAGTCCGCCGCTCCGGCGACGCCGAGCGTCGGAGCGTCGTCGACCGGCGATGAGCCGGACGACAGCCCGTCGGCGACCCCCAGCGCGAAGCCTCCGACCCGGAAGGTCCTCCTCGACGAGGACTTCAGTGGTGACACGCTCGATCGGACGAACTGGAACACGTGCCACTGGTGGGACGACGACGGCTGCACCATCACCTCGAACAACGAGCTGCAGTGGTACCGACCCGAAGGGGTCCGGGTGGCCGATGGCGCCCTGCAGCTGGTCGCCGAGCGTGGCGACCAACGGGCCTCCGACGGAGAGACCTACCCCTTCCGCTCCGGTATGGTCACGACGGGGCCCACCAAGCAGGACGGCGACCCCAAGGTCGCCTTCACCTACGGAATTGTCGAGGCACGCCTGCGAGTCCCCAGCGGGCAGGGGCTGTGGTCGGCCATGTGGCTGCTTCCCGCCAGCACGGAGTCCCGACCCGAGATCGACGTGATGGAGATCCTCGGCAACGACCCCACCGAGGCCATCCTGCACTTTCACCCGCAGAACCGGAAGGCGAAGTCGCCGAGCAAGACGGTGACGCCGCGGGGCGTCGCCTTCTCCAAGGGCTGGCATGACTTCCGGATCGACTGGAGTCCGAATCGGCTCGACTACGTCATCGACGGCAAACGAGTCTGGCGGGTTTCGGGCGCCCAGGTCCCCGACGAGCCGATGTACCTGATCTTCAACCTCGCTGTCGGTGGCGTCTACCCGGGGGACCCCGGCGCCAGCACGAACTTCCCGGCTACCTTCGCCATCGACCGTGTCAAGATCACGGCCGGCGCCTGAGCGGGACGCGAGCTCGTGCGCGGCGCGTCGATTCCCCCGCCCTCACTCAGACTCATCACGGTGGAGACCCGTAGGGTCGCGGACGTGCCTTCTGATCCGCACTCGCCTGCACCACCAGTCGCCCCACCAGGGCCCGCTGGAACCACCGCTTCTTCGATGATCTCTGTTCCACCCTGTGCTGTCTCGGGCAACAGCCCTGCCCCCGTGGATCAGTCCACTGCGAGCGTCGATCATGCATCGTGAGGCCAGTCCCTCGGCTGAGCAGTTGCCCACGGCTGCTCCCGCTACCACCTGGGAGAGTCCGGGGCGTCGACGTCGCTAGCCCAGTTCAAAGAGGGCTTCGGCGCAGTGCCCGTCGACTACCACGAGCTGAGACTCGAACGGCTGCCCTGCACCCGCGCCGACCAGCAGCTCCGCACCATGGTGAACGCGCTCTGCGATTCCGTGATGTCTAGGCCTGACGCAGCCGCAGGTTGCGTGTCAGGACTTTTCACCCGGGGCGTCGGCCGCCGTGATCTCGATCTCGGCGGTGGCCTGGATCAAGGCCAGGAGCTCCTTGTCGAGGCCGGGGGAGAACTCTTCACGGCGCTCGGGGGCAATGGTGATCGGTACGCCCTCAGGCATGATCGCGGTGCTGAGCTCGGTACCGTCGTTGGAGGGCGAGGCTCCTCGGTAGAGCTTGGCTGCCTGACTCTGGTCGTCGGCTGAGAACGTGTACTGGATGCTCTGCAAGCCCTTGTCGGTGAGCTTCTTCACCTCGGGGAAGCGCTCGGCGTTGGTCTTCGGGATCGGCAGGACGCTGCCCCAGTTCACTCCGAGCGACTCCAGCGCCTTCGCGAAGGCGTTTTCGTGCGCCTGGTCACGGACGATCAGGTAGGCGATCGTGGAACGCGCGGCCTTGTTGTCGGTCATCTCGTAGATGCGGCACTTCTGCAGCCGTCCGGTGGATTCCAGCATCAGGTTGTACAGCAGATCGAGGACGAGGTTGCCGCTGTTGTAGACGTACGACCCCGACCATGGGTTGCCGACGGCGTCAACCGGCAGAGCACCCTGGGCGCCGACCAGGTAGTGGTGGATGTTGCCGGTATCGAGGGCGATCTTCAGCGGGGTCGCACCGGCGGCGCCTGGCTTGTCGATCGGATCGGACTTCTTGCCCTGGTACTCCGGTGAGCCGTCCAGCAGTCGCGCGATCGTGGTGCCGATCAGCTCGACGTGGCTGATCTCCTCGGTGCCGACGCCCTGCAGCAGATCCTTGTACGGCTTGCTGGCCGGAGCGCCCCGGAAGTTGATGCTCTGGAACAGGTACTGCATCATGGTCCGCATTTCACCGAACTGTCCGCCGAGCCCTTCCTGCAGGGCGTTCGCAGCAGCCGGGTCGGGCTCGTCGACCGCAATGTCGTTGATCAACAGTTCGCTGTGCAGGTACACGGAGACTCCTCGGATAGGTCGCGGTGTCTCAGCTGAGACCCCAGGCGGTCATGCTGGTCCTTCGGGACCCACGCGCATCCGCGCAAGCGAATCCCCCGACGACATCAAGCGTCGCTCGATGCCGCAGAACCTAGAGATTACATCGTAAACTCAGGCATCGTCACCGGAGACGTGCTGGACGTAGGGTGACCACAATGGAGCACGACCCGTGCGACCGACCAGCAGGCCGTACCGAAGACGGCGTCCTCCTCGCCGGTGACGCGCGACTGCGAACCCGTTCGAGTCGATTCTGGGGTTGCGGATGAGCGCCGGCAATCGGGCGACGGAACGGTATCTGCGGGGCATGGCGGACTCGGTCAATGCGGTGCAGGCGAGGTTCGGTGGCGACGGCGGGCGATGCACCGTCTCGGCCACATCGTTCACGCCCGACGTCGATGCCTCGGGGCGGGTGACCGGCGCCCATCTCATCTGGAACGTGGCGGTGCTGGTGCCGACAGTGCAGGCCGACCCCACCGGGCCGATCTCCAAGCCGGAGGCGGCGGCGGAACTGGCTGCCTGCCGGGCGCTCGCTGCCCGGATCCGCCAGTGACTGCAGGTGGGCCCGCCGTCCATGGTCGACGTCGAACAGGATCGCACCGCTCATGGCAAGATGCGCGATGGAGCGACCTCGACACCGCCCGGCGGTCTGGCGGGGACCCGTTTCACGCTCTCGCCTGGGCTCGACGCCGCCGGAGGCGTCGCATCGACAAGGGGGCAACGGTTACAGACACCAGGCTGACCGTCCCCGGCCCACACGTCTGGGCCAGGATCCGGGAAGACCTCGGCTGGCCACCGGCACGGGAGCCCCTTCAACCCGAGCCATCCACCGCCGCCCCGACCACCGAGTCTGTGAGCGAGCACCAACAGCAGTCACTCCTGGCCGTGATCGAGGAGTCGCTCGCCGGGCCAGCCCCCGGATCCGCGGCGCTGGTGGCACACGCGACCTTCGCGCCGGTCCAGGCCGGTTGGTCCAGCTCGTCTGGTGAGGCGGTGATCGCCACCGATGCGCTAGGGCGGCGGATACTGCGGGTCGCCCTGGACGCCGAGCTCCCGAGCTCCGGGGTCCGGCACGCATGGCTGGTCCATCGCGAAGACGAGACCCGGAAACAGACCCTGGGCATTCTCGATGGTCCCTATGGGGTGTGGACCGTCGACCAATCGATCGACCTCGAGCAGTACGCGATTCTTGACATCTCGCAGCAAGGCGCCAGCGAGATCGAGCACTCCGGTCAGACCATCGTGCGTGGTCAGCTCACCGTCGTCGGTTAGCAGCGGAGAGGGCTCGGTCGCTCGACGTACCTAGCCGGCTAGACGCGGAACCCGATAGGTGAGCTGGACGATGCCGCGGCTGAAGTCTCGGCGCTCGGTGAGCTCGAGATCGATCCGGAGATCATGCGGGATCACCCGCTTCCCACGCCCGATGATCACCGGGAACAAGACAAGGGTGAGCACGTCGACGATGCCCGCCCGCAACGCCTGTCCGCCGAGGTCTGCACCCCCGATTCCCACCTCGGAATCGGCCGCATCAGCGATCGCCCGTGCCTCCGCTGGGTCGAACTCCCGCTTGATTCGCGCGTTCGGGCCCACCTGGTCGCTCGATCGCGAGTAGACCACCTTCGTCGTCGCCGCCCACGCGCGCTGGAACTCGGCCTCTACCTCAGGTACGCCTTCTTGCACCTCGTCCCAGTACCGCATCACCTCATAGGTGCGTCGGCCGAGGAGGTGGACACTGGTACGGGCGGCCACGTCGTTCGCGGCACGGTGCACATCTTCCGGAGGGAAGGCCCAGGAGAAGTCCCCACCCTCATCGGCGATCAGCCCATCGAGCGAGCACTGGGAGTAGTACACGAGATCTGCCATGCACCCATCCCACCTCAGGCACCCGCCGCCGATCAAGGGATCCGGTGCGGGTGTGGCCCGCGTGGCGGGCGGCGGGCTGGGTATCGATGAAGGGGAGGCGGCGGCGCTGACCGAGAGCCCGACCAGTGGTCTGGACGCCCCAAACGACCCGCGACAGTCTTGACGCATGGCCATCGTGGAGCATTTCGAGATCCCCGTCGACGACATCGGACGGGCGCGGGCGTTCTACTCGTCGGCGCTGGGGTTCGACTACGAGCCCTGGGGCGCCGAGATGGGCATGCTGAGCCAGCCGGAGGGCAAGGGCATCAACGGCGATCTGCACCTGCGTGCCGACGCCCCGCACCCGACGGTCGTCTTCACGGTGGATGACATCGAGGCGGCCGTGCAGCGCGTGGTCGCCGCGGGCGGTTCTCAGGTCGGGCAGATCCAGCCGATGTCTGACGTGATGCGTTGGGTCTACATCCGTGACAGTGAGAACAACATCATCGGTCTCGTCCAGCACGACTGATGGGTGCTCCCTGCTGGCGCAGGAGGCACGGGCAGCGATTGCTCCAGCCTGATGGCGTGGTTGCCCGAGGCGACAATGGGCTCGGTCGCGGCGGCGACGATCTTGCGCTGGGTGTTTCTCGTTCGGGTTCCGGGAATCTTCTTGACGTCGGCAGTCACTTGTTGCATTCTAACTCTAGAGTTTAACTACAAGAAACGAGGGGCCGTGTCGATTTCAGGTGTGCATCACATCAAGCTGCCTGTCAGCGACGTGGCCAACAGCCGAGCGTGGTGGGAGCGGGTGCTCGAGTTCGAGACATCGATCGAGTTCGTCGAGAACGGTGTCGTCGAAGGGGTCGCACTGCGACATGCTGGCTGCCAGACCGAGGTCGCCCTCCGCCGTGACCCCGACCGCGCCCGTGCCCTGTCGGGCTTCGACGCCGCCGCGCTGCTCGTTCCGAGCCGGAACGACGTTCCTCGGTGGGCCGCTCGATTCGATGATCTCGGGCAGCCGTACGGTGGAATCGTCCAGGGCCACAACGGCGGAGCCGTGCTCGTCGGGCTGCACGACCCGGACGGGATCGAGATCCGGCTCTACGCCGACTGATCCCCGCGACTCCACCTCACCGGTGGCTGTACCCAGCGCGCCCGCAGTCACACCCGTCCGGGGGTACCCGTACGCGTCCGCACCACACCTGTCCGCCTCAACCCACCTCGAAAGGGTTCGCCATGTCCGAAACCGTCCCTCTCCACCTCGCATCGACTGATCAGCGTGACGCTCACTCCGTCGGCGGCGATGACACCGCCGTCGCGATCGCCTCGATGCACGCCATGGGATCCGGCACCCTCGCCGACTTCGGTGCCCTCTACACCGCGGACGCGATCAACCGCGAGGCCATCGCCGAGCCGCCGGACACCCGGGGCGTCGGACCGGCCGCAGTGTTCGCGACCGCGCTCTGGCTGCGCGCAGCCTTCAGCGACATGACCTGGACCGTGCACGACGTCGCTCAGGACCATGACCTGGTCGTCGCGCATGCGAGCATGTCCGGCCGCCAGACCGGACCGTTCGTCGCCTATCGGCCCGACGCCGAGGTCGCGGCAGTGTTCCCGCCGCGGGGTCGGACCTTCACGGTCACCCAGACCCACTGGTTCCGGATGCGGGACGGCCGAGTGGCCGAGCACTGGGCGAACCGTGACGACCTCGGCATGGGGCAACAGCTCGGTTGGAACCCGCCCACACCCCTGTACCTGGCCCGGATGCTGCTGGCCAGCCACCGCGCCCGCCGCCGGTGAGGGCGCGACCGAAGCGACCACGCCCGAGATCCTGCTCCCGAGCCAGCACGCCCGCCGAACAGTCCCACTCGAGGGCCGGCCGAGCAGTCGTGCGGCCCTTCGAACCGAGACACGAGTGGCAACCACTGGAGAAGCACGCACCCGCGACCTAGAATCTCTGACGCTTCTCGTTCGGTATCCGCCCTGTGTCCGCGGATCTGACGTCGCGGAAGGTGGCGTTGATCAGTGGCACGTGTACACAGCGGGGACGAGGCACTCGTCGTCGGCCTTCACCTGGACGGTGCCGCGGACAACGGCACCCAGGCCCTGGAGCGCCAGGTGCGCAACCTCGAGGTTGCCCTCACCACACAGCGGACGATCGGGGTGGCCGTCGGCCTGCTCGCCCACCGCTACGGCTTCACCACCGAACAGGCGTGGCTGCTGCTCGCCCGGCTCTCACAAGACACCAACGTCAAGGTGCGTGAGGCCGCACGGGTCCTGGTCGACGCTCACAACGGGCAGACCGAAGGTGCCGACGCCGGGACCCTGGCCAGAGTCGCCGCTCGGCTGCCCGACGGCCCGGCGTCGCGTTGACGGACGCCGCGGGCTGCGTGTGGCCGTCGACTCTGCGACGCCCCCCGCAGGCGCCAAGGATCCTGCGCCCTCTCCAGCCGCGCCGACGGCCACCCGCTCGCCCCTCCTCGCCGGCCGGCGAGGGTCCGGCGACTGGGTAACCCGGGATCTACCCGATCAGGGCCGGTTTCAAACCCGGAGATCCGACCACGCCGGAGTCGACAGCCAACACGAGACGACGGCCCACCGAAGATGCGAGCCGACCTCGTCGTGGCAGCAGCCGACCCCTCCGTGCACGCTCCACCTCGTCGGGACACGAGCAGTGGGACCGGGCTGTGCCCAGGCGTTCTCTCGACCGCCATCGAAGGCCGTCCAGCCGCACCCCATAGCCTTGATCCGTCGAGCGGCCGGAGGTGTCGCGAGGAGGAGGAACTCATGTCGGTGACTGCATTTCAGGACCTGGCTCTGGCTGACCGCGATCGACGCTGGGACGGTGCTGCCGCGGAGAAGCGCGTCCGTCAGTGGGCCAAGGCCACCGACGAGCCGAACGAGCGCTACCGGGATGCTCACGTGTGGTACGACGCCGAGAAGAAGGACAACTTCACTGCCTACAAGCTGTTGATCGCCGACGTCATCGACGGACACCTGATGGCCGTTCCTCGGGCGGTGATGGCCGCCGGCGGGATCATGCAGGGCGCGCACGGCGGTATCGACATCCCGGACCGCGACGTGGAACGGGTCAAGAGCCATCTGGCCAAGTACTACAAGAAGATGGACGACTCGGCCCCGTGGGAAGAGTGACGGGGGGCCCTCAGCGAAGTCGATCGAGATCAGCCGCCCTGGATCCGGAGAAGGTCGTCGCGTCGTTCGACTCGGCCAGCGTGCTGCACGCCGCGACCGTCGCCGCCTTGAGTGGTCGCCCCTTCCCACATCTCGGCAGCCCGGCGGCATACGCGGCTGCCGTCCGCGCGGCCGGTCACCTGCCGTGGCCGGTGCTCAGGGAGATCTATGCCCGCATCGGCGGCGCCGAGGGCGTCCCACCGGAGAAGCTCGCGCGGGTCGACATGGGTGCCGTCGCTGCCAGCTTCGCCGGTGCGTACCCCGAGCGCCGGTACCCGGGTGTGCTCCTCGGCTCGAGCAACGGAGCCCTGTCGCACCTGGCCGCTGCGCTGCAGATTCCCTGGCTGCCGGGCACCGTCTTGATCCCGGTCTCGCGGGTGGCCGATCCGCAGCGACCTGATCTGGCGTTGCGGTTCGGCCGTGAGAAGGCGCCGGCGCTGCTGACGGCGAACCCGGACATCGCCCTGCATCAGATGCACGATGCTGCTCAGGACGAGCTGATGGTGGCTCGGATGACCTACTTCCGGACGAAGTGGCGAGCGCTGCCGGAGGCGTACGCCCGCTTCCTCACCGACCGGCTGGCTCCCAGGGCTCCGGTGATCATCGTCGATGACCGGTCGCGCTGGCCGGTGGTGCGGGTCGGGGAGCGACACGTCTTCCAGGTCGGCGGACGTGGCGGCCTGTCGCCCGGCGACTACCTGAAACGGCCGCACACGCCGCAGCCGGATGATGAGGCACCGGAAGCCGAGTGGGGATCCGACGAGTCGTTCGTCGAGGCGGTCAGCTCCTGGTGTGGCGCCCACGGACATCCTCTAGTCCGGCTGGTGTTCGACGGCCCGCAGGCCGCGAGTCACCCGGTGGCCGTCACCATCCGGGACTGGTACGCCGAGCTGGGTCGGCCGACGGGACGACTGATCGTGCCGTCGTTCGTGCTCGGCGATCCATGGCAGACCCTGGCCGCCGGCCGGGTGCCGTACTGGACGTTCTTCGCCGTGGACTCCGCGCTGACGGCCCTGGACAGCCATCTCGCCAGGGTCAGCCGCTACCGGGAAGTGGCAGTGTTGATCTTCCAGCACGGGGCGCGCTCGCCCGGCTACGCCGCACCCGAGGCGTGGCGACGTGTCGTCGAGCGGCACGGCGCCGAGTTTCGGCTGGTCGCCGTCGATGAGCGGAGGTCGCCGCACGACATCGGCTCACTGGGCCGCTACGGACCAGAGCTGCAACGCTGGAGCGATGAGCCGACCGGGTGGTCCCCGCTGGCGGTCGACGTCGCTCTCAGCGGGCTCGCGGCAGCGGGGCTCGACGTCGTCAGGTGCTGAGCAGATCGCGTACCAGACTCCGGAATCGGGGGATGTCCCCGATGGGCCACGAATGGGGAGCGGCCGGCAGCTCGACAAGCTGGGCGACGCCGTCGGAGGCCAGCGAGGCTGCGTACGTGAACGATGTCAGGTTGTCCCACCCCGCGTGCACGATGGTGACCTCCGCGGACACCTCGGGCAGCAGGTCTTCGAGCGGGAGGTGGATCGCGGACATCATCCCGCGGTAGATGCGCCCGGGTCCGGCCCGGGCCCAGTCCGGAGCCTGCTGGCCGAGGCTCTCCGAGTCGGGGTGTCGGTCACCATGCAGCCAGCTGGCGAGCAACCGGCCCCGGGAGCGTCGGCTCGGGTCCACCGTGGGGCTGACCAGGAGCAGTCGTCGGACATCGCAGTCGAGGGCGGCCACAGCCGCCGCCTGGGTTCCGAGGGACAACCCGACCAGCAGATCCACGGGGGAGCCGGATGCCCGCACCCGTTCTGCCAGCCAGCGGCCGTAGCGCAGCAGCTCGTCGGGCACCCCGCGCCAGGTCGGGGCCGGGAGAAGGTCGACGGTGTGACCGTCGACCCGCAGTCCCTCGGCCGCCGGGACGGCATAGCTGCGGACCGCGAGTCCAGGCACGATCAGGATCGACGCCATGCATCCTTCTTACCCCACGGCAGGGATTCGGCCCGGCGTCGACCCCAGTAGATTGCCTTCCGTGGACTGGATGCACGTGATCATCGACGTCCCGGCGGAGCAGGCGAAGGTGAGTACGCGGTTCTGGGCAGCGGTGCTCGGCTGGCCTGCGGGTCCACCGTGGCCCGGCTTGCCCACCTTCCGCAGCTTCGACCCACCCGCCGGGGACGACGCCTACGTCCACCGGCAGGTCGGTGATCACGGTCCACGGATCCACCTGGACTTCGAGGTGGGCGACATCGCCGCGGAGACGGAGCGACTGCACGGCCTCGGAGCGACGGTGGGCGAGCGTCCGTCGCGATGGCAGGTGATGAAGTCGCCGGGCGGTCTGCCCTTCTGCCTGCTGAGTCGCAGACTGCGTACGCAGCCTGGGCCTGTCGGCTGGGATGATCATCGAAGTCGTCTCGTCCAGGTGTGCATCGACTCACCGCCCGACCGGCACGACGGCGAGGTCCGCTTCTGGCGGGAAGCGACCCGGGGACGCTGGGTCCCCGGCGACGCTCCCGAGTTCGCCGGCAAGCTGTACCCGGCTGACGGACCGGTCCAGCTGTTGCTTCAGCGGCTGGGGCCGGAGACATCGGGACTGACCAGGGCGCACATCGACCTCGGCAGCGACGACACCGATGCCGAGGTGGCGCGGGTGGTGTCGCTCGGCGCCGAACGGCTGTGGCCTGGCCACGGTTGGTACGCACTCCGCGACCCCACCGGACTCATCTTCTGCGTCACCGGCAACGCTCCCGGATGACGACCGCGGTCGCTGCACCAGCAGCACCACGCCAGCCTCGACCACTTTCCAGACTGGTGCCTCACTGCAGGCGAAGCCGGCCGCGGAGCTCGTCCGAACCCGACCTCTGGCCTCGGTAGCCTTGCTGGGATGCTTGGGCCTCACCGGTAACAAGCGAGGAGCATCGTGGCCGACAAATCAGCAGCCGTATCCGACCTCGTCGGCGCCTACCTGGTCGAGCAGTGCACCGTCTTGATCGAGGCGGAAGCGTTGCTGCGTGGACGGGAGCCGGTCATTCACTCCACCAGGGTGGCCGCTCGGCGGCTCCGCAGCACGTTGCGCACCTACAAGCAGACCGCCGACGCCGGACGTGCTGAGATGCTGGCCGCCGAGCTGGCCTGGTTCGCTGGTCTGCTCGGTGAGGTCCGCGACCGCGAGGTCCTCGAAGCACGCCTGCTCGCCGACCTGGCTGAGCTCCCGCCAGAGCTCGTGATCGGCCCGATCGCCGCCCAGATCGAGACCGAGCTGACCACGGCCCGCAAGGCTGCCTGGGACATCGTGATCGAGACTCTCGACTCCGATCGATACCGGCTGCTGCTCGCCGACCTGCACCGCTGGCGCAGCGAACCTCCGCTCACCGAGGACGCCGAAGCCCCCGCCGCCAAGGTGACCGCGTACGTGAAGCGGGCCACCAGGAAGCTGGACAAGCGCTTGGACCGAGCCATCGAAGCCCGCCTCGCCGGCGACTCCGACGCAGATCACCTGCTGCACCAAGCCCGCAAGGCCGGCAAGCGGGGACGCTACGCAGTCGAGCTGGCCGAGCCGGTGCTGGGCAACAAGGCCGACAAGATCATCAATGCCCGCAAGGCACTGCAGGATGTTCTCGGCGAATACCAGGACAGCTTCATGGCCGCCGACTTCCTCCGCACCCAGGGTGTCAGGCTCGGCATCCGCTCCGGACACAACGGCTTCACCTACGGGCTGCTCTACGGCCGTGAGCTCGCTCGCCAAGATAGCGTCGGCGAGCGGCTCAAACCGTTCCTGACCTAGTGGTTGCGGCCGGAAGTTCGTCAAGGGTGTCCGGTGACCAGGTGCGTGCATCGCAAGGCCGACGAGGGAGGGATGCCGAGTCGCATCGCGACCGAGGAGAACGCAGCGAGGTGCGTGCCTGGGCACCGGACACCCCGACGAACCTCCGACCGTGACCACTAGCCGCAGCGATCGGTCCTCGCGGTCGACCAGACGTCGATCTCTCGGCTGCCGACGATCATCTGGTGGCCACCTCCGTGCGACGGGACATCTTCTCGGGCGGATGTGTCGTGGAGGTCGTCACCGGTAGCAGGCCGTTGCCTCGACCTGCCGCCAGGCCCGTGGCGAACTCAGCTGGCCGGGCGTAGCGTGGCGTCATGTCCTCGACCCCTCGTGATCTTGTTCGCCCGGTCGCCGGTGACGACGACTCGTGACCCGGACGGCTGACGCGGCGGCCGGGAGAGGTCGATGCCGGTGACGGCGGCAGCGGGACTGGTTGTCGTCGGCAGCGGCCCTGCCGGGCTGGCAGCCATCCGGTCGTTCCGGGAGCGCGAGACCGACGCGCCGCTGATGATGATCACCAACGATCCGAGTCCACCGTACGCGAGACCACCGCTGACCAAGGACTTCCTGCGCGGGCACAGCACCATCGAGGACCTGTGGCTGACCGAGCCGGGATGGTTCGACGAGCAGCGGGTCGGTGTCCGGCTCGGCACGGCGGCGGTGGCCTTGGACGTCGAACGGCGCCGGGTCCGGCTCGGCGACGGTAGCGAGGTGCCGTACGAGGATGTGGTGCTGGCCACCGGTTCGACTCCCATCCCGCTTCCGGTGCCCGGGGGTGACGATCCGAGCCTGGTCTACGTACGCGATCTGGGCAGCGGGCATCGCCTTCGGGAGATCGCTGAGAGCTCGGGTACGCGGGTGGCCGTGATCGGGTCCGGTTTCATCGGCTGTGAGGCGGCAGCCAGCTTGTCGATGGCCGGGATCGCGGTGGTGCTGATCAGTGACGAGGCACTGCCGCACGCGGCGCGACTGGGACCCGACGCCGGCCGCGAGATCCACCGCTGGCTCATCGCGGCGGGGGTCGAGACACGGCTGGGTGTGCCGTTGGCCGACATCAGCCGTCGCGGCGGTGGATTCACACTCGGCCTCGGCGATGGTCATCAGCTGGATGTTGATCACATCGTGGGCGCCGGAGGTGCCCGCCCCGACCTCGCCGTGGCGGAGCGGTCCGGTCTGCTGGTCGAGAACGGCGGTGTTCGGGTGGCCTCGAGCATGCAGGCGTCGGCGCCTCATACCTACGCCGTCGGCGACATCGCGTTCGCCGATCATGCGGCCGCTGGTCGACCGCTGCGTGTCGAGCACTGGGGCGATGCAGAACGACACGGCACGATTGCCGGGACCATCGCCGGCGGCGGGTCCGCCAGCTGGCGGGAGCCGCCGGGTTTCTGGTCCACGATCGGGGACCAGACGCTGAAGTACTCGGCCTGGGGCGACGGCTACGACGAGTGGGTGACCACCGGGAGCCCGGATCGCTGGACGATCTGGTATCGGCTGGGTGAGGAGATCTGCGGCGTCTTGACCCACAATGACGATGACGCTTACGAGCAAGGTCAACGGTTGCTCGCACGACGGGCACCCTTCAGCGAGATCCACTGACGCGGTCCTCCGTCGTAGGGCGGCGGAGCTCCGTCCACACCTCCTCGAGCGCCGTCATGGCCGGCGCTGGCCCCAGGCAAGAGTCGAAGCCGACTGCTTGACCCCGACCCTTGCTGGACCGGCCGGCTACCGCTGTTTACCCACCCGCACGTCCCTCAATCGCCGCTCCTGCTCCGATCGGGGACCGGACGCCGTGGTGAACGACTGGAAAGTCGGCTCGACGCTCAGCTCTGTGGGCCTGGATGAGGATCCGCCCGGCTTCCCGCACCCCTTCGGCAACGGGGTGATCGGGTGTCGTCCTGGCAGACTCCAGGGCAGGATCTGCCATGATCGTCGAATCGGGGGCCTCGGCGCCTCGTCATGGACAGGGGATGCCGCGTGCAGGTCGACAGTGCAGAGCTCACCGCGAGTCTGCGCCGGCTCGCCGCCCGGCACGCGGAGGGCGGCGGAGTGATCCACGCGCTGCAGCAGGTCAACCAAGCCTGCGTGGATCTCTTCCACGTCGGCGGGAGCGGCATCATGGTGGCCGACGAGCAGAACATCACCCGGTACCTGACGGCCAGCGACGGGCTTGCCCGTTCGCTGGAGGAGGCCGAGTCGGCCACCGGCCAAGGCCCTTGCACCGAGGCCTTCGTCAACAACCGGGTGGTCGCAAGCTCAGATGTCACGATCGACGGCCGATGGCCGGCGCTGGCCGCGGAGATCCGCGGCCTCGGTGTCTTCGCCGTGCTCGGGGTGCCGGTACGGATCGGTGGAATCCCGGTCGGCACCCTGGATGCCTACTTCGAGTCTCCGCACGAGTGGGACGACAGCGAGCGTCAGGCCCTGGCCCGCTACGGCGACGTCGTCGAGACCGTGCTGAGCGCGGCCCTGCAGGCACACACGACGGGGGTGCTCGCCGGTCAGCTGCAATACGCACTTGACTACCGCGTGGTCATCGAGCGGGCGGTCGGCTACCTGATGGCCCAGGACAAGGTCGACGCCGTCGTCGCCTTCAACCGGCTGCGTCGCGTGGCCCGGAGCCGACGCACCAAGATCGGGGCCGTCGCCGAGCACGTGCTGTCCAAGGGCCGGCTGCCAGCCGCCCAGGGCTGACTCGTGCGGCCCGCGCCACGACGAGGGAGCGCCCAGTGCGATCCGCGCGATCTCAGGCGGAGCATCGCGGCGCCATCGACACCGGATCCCGGCGCGCTGTTCGACTCGACGGCCGCTCGGGACGCAGCCTGAGGTTGACAACGCAAGTCGTGTTGTCGCGGCTGGCAAGATCCCTGGCGTTTGATCTGGGCCCGGTTCGGGTACTCCCGATCTGCAACCGTCGCGCATGTATCGATATCGAAGGAGGCAGGACATGGGCCAGCCAGAGCAGCAACAAGAGGTTCCCGGGATCCAGTCGCGGATGACTCCGGTCCCGGACTGCGGCGAGGACAGCTACGTCGGGACCGGACAGCTGGAGGGCAAGGTCGCGGTGATCACCGGTGCCGACTCCGGCATCGGACGCGCGGTCGCCATCGCGTACGCCCGTGAGGGCGCCGATGTGGTGATCAGCTATCTGAGCGAGGATTCCGACGCCGCTGAGGTCAAGGACTACGTCGAACGGGCCGGCCGCCGAGCGGTGTTGGTCAAAGGCGACGTGTCGCGGGCGCAGCAGTGCCGCGACATCATCGACACGGCGGTGCGTGAGCTCGGTGGCGTCGACATCCTGGTCAGCAACGCCGCCTACCAGATGAGTCACGAGACGCTCGAGGAGGTGAGCGACGAGGAGTGGGAGTACACCTTCGCCACCAACGTGAGTGCCTTCTTCTACCTGACCAAGGCGGCGCTGCCTCATCTGAAGCCGGGCTCGGCGATCATCGGCAGCTCGTCGGTGAACTCCGACATGCCTTCACCGGCGTTGGCGCCGTACGCCGCGACCAAGGCCGCGATCGCGAACTTCTGCGCGAGCCTGGCCCAGCTGCTGGGTGAGAAGGGAATTCGAGTGAACAGCGTGGCGCCCGGACCGATCTGGACGCCGCTGATTCCGGCCACGATGCCTCCGGAGAAGGTCGCCGGCTTCGGGGATGACACCCCGCTCGGTCGCGCCGGGCAGCCGGCCGAGCTCGCGGCCGCGTACGTTCTGCTGGCCGGTGACGCCGGCAGCTACATCTCCGGAGCCCGACTGGCGGTCACCGGTGGACGGCCGATCCTGTGACCGCACTGGCCAAGATCGCGTACCGTCCGGTCGGCCTGGTCGGCAGCGTGCTGGCCGGTGCCGCGGCGGGCGCCGTGGTCAAGCAGATCTGGCGGCGAGTGGCCGACGAGAACGAGGCGCCGGGCGCGCTGCAGTCGGAGTATCGATTGCGGACGGTCCTTCTCGGCGCCGCCCTGCAGGGAGTCGTGTTCTCTGTGGTCAAGGCCGCTCTGGACCGCGGCGGCGCGCGTCTGTTCGAGCGGTTGACGGGTGCCTGGCCGGGTGATTGACCCGAGGACACCGCTCTGTGCTCCTGTGGTGCCAGCGCGCTGTGGTCGTCGAGCGCTGCAGGGTGGAAGCGGCCAATCGCTCGACCGGTTGCGCCGGCTGGCGACGCTGACGGCGTCATAGGTTCACCGTCGTGTTCGACAGCTTCCCTGAGTGGGATATCGACCTCGACGGGATCGTCGTGCACGGCCGCAGCGGCGGCGTCGGGCCCGCCGTGGCGCTGCTCCACGGGCATCCGCGCACGCACACGACCTGGCATCGCGTTGCGCCACTGCTGGCCGACCGATTCAGCGTGGTGTGCCCGGATCTTCGCGGGTACGGCCGATCATCGAAGCCGGAGCCCGACCCGGCCCATCGGACCTACTGCGATCGAGCGATGGCTGGCGACGTGGTCGCCGTCATGCGTGCGCTCGGGCACGAACGGTTCGCCGTGGTCGGGCACGATCGGGGCAGCTATGTCGCCTACCGGTGCGCGCTGGATCATCCGGATCGTGTGACAACTCTGGGTGTGCTCGACAGCGTTCCCATCGTGGAAGCGCTGGAGCGGGCCGACGCCCGATTCGCGGAGCTGTGGCCGCACTGGTTCTTCTTCGCCTCCGCACACGCCGAACGCGTCATCACCGCCGACCCGCTGGCCTGGTATCGGCCTGACCCCGACGAGATGGGTCGGCAGAACTACGAGGACATGGTCGCGGCCGTCAGGAACCCGGCGACTGTTCGGGCCATGCTGGAGGACTACCGGGCGAGTCTGCACGTCGATCGACACCACGATGAGCTCGACCGGTCCGCCGGACGAAGGATCAGCTGCCCGACCCTGATCGCCTGGTCCGAGCGGGACGACATGGAAACGCTGTACGGCGACCCGGTCGGTATCTGGAGGGGATGGTGCTCCGGCCCGGTGGTGAGCGGGGTGGTGGAGTCGGGACATCACATGGCAGAAGAGAACCCCGACCAGCTCGCCGCGATCCTCGGCCAGTTCCTCACCGATCACCTGCCCCCACCACGGTGAGTGCCAGTCGGGGTGGCCACGAAAGCAACGGACTCCGACGTTCGGACCGGCTCGCGGCTGAACCTCCGGGCTAGCTGGGGCTCGCTGTGGCCTAGCTGCCGGTCAAGGCGCGCAGCCGTCGCGCGTTGATCACCGCGTGTCCGTGTCCGTCGTTGTTGAAGTAGGCGTAGACGTCGTGGCCATGCCGGTGCCACTCGAGGACGCGGTCGGCCCACCAGTGCAGGTCGGCGTCGCTGTAGCTGCCGCCGTAGAGATGATCATGGTCCGGGCCGTGCAGTCGAAGGTAGACGGTCCTCGAGGTGGCTCGAAGGACACAGGGGAGCCGGGCGCCACTCATCACCACATAGCTGGTGCCGTGGCGGCTCAACAGCTCGAAGACCGGGTCCGCGACCCAGCTGGGGTGGCGGAGCTCGACCGCCACCTGCATCCAGTCCGGGAGGCCGCGTAGGAAGTAGTCGAGCCGCTCGTCATCCCGTTCCTGGTCCGGTGGCAGCTGCACCAGCAGCACAGCGCGTCGGTCTGCCAGCTCGTGCCAAGAGTCGACCAAGCGCGGCGTCCAGGGTTCGGGTCGATAGAGGCGGCGGCCGTGGCTCAGGCCGCGGGGGGCCTTGACACTCAGCCGAAAGCCGGGCGGGAGTCGCCGTCTCCAGCCGCGGAACGTCTGCAGCCGTGGCCACCGGTAGAAGCTCGCGTTCAGCTCGACCGTGTCGAACTCCTGCACATACCGCTCCAGCCGATCCCGGGGAGATAGCGACGGCCCGTACATGACGCCGTCCCAGTGGTCGTAGCTCCACCCCGACGTCCCGATCCAGATTCCACTCATGCCTCTCCTGCTCCCCGGTGGGACTCTCGGCTAGGTGAGGCGTCGAGAGCCGGGTTCGGTGACGCGGAGCCAGCGGTAGCCGTACGGCTCGAGGTTGATCACGCAGCGGCTCTGAGCGTCGACGTCGACGGTTCCGTCGCGGAGAAGGTCGACCAGGACGATGTCCGGCGGCAGATCGACCAGCTGCAGAGGCAGGACGACGGCTTCGCTGCCGAGGTTGTGAACGGTGATCAGGTGTCCGTCATCCCAGCTGGTGAGCTGGGCGAGGACGGCCGGATGGGGCTGGTCGAGGATGATCATGTCGCCCCAGCCGAGCTCGGGGCAGGAGCGGTAGCAGCGGGTCAGTCGCTGGATGAAGGTGAGCAGCGATTCCGGGTCGTTCAGCTGATCGACGACGTTCACGAACTCGGGGCCGAAGCTGCCGGTCACGACCGGACCGGACAGCCGGCTCGGGGCGGCGGTGGAGAAGCCCCCGTTCTTGGTGGCGCTCCACTGCATCGGGGTCCGGACCGCGAGCCGTCCCTCGGCGGCCAGGTTCTCGCCCATGCCGATCTCTTCGCCGTAGAACAGCACCGGCGTTCCGGGAAGGGCGAACAGCAGGCTGTAGACCATTCTGATCCGGCGCGGGTCGCCGTTCAGCATCGGTGGGAGGCGACGCACCAGGCCGCGACCGTAGACCTGCATCTGGGGTTCCGGTCCGAAGGCATCGAACACTTCCTGACGCTCGTCCTCGGTCAGCTTGTCCAGGGTGAGCTCGTCGTGGTTCCGGACGAAGGTGGCCCACTGGTTGCGTCGGTCCGGGGCCGGGCGCTCGTGCAGTGCCTTGACCAGCGGTGCCGCGTCCTGCCGGGCCAGGGCCAGATACATGTTCTGCATGCCGATGAAGTCGAACTGCATGGACAGCTCGTCGCCGTGCTCGCCGCCGAAGAAGAGTGCCTGCTCCTCGTGCGGGAGGTTGACCTCACCCAACAGGATCGCATCACCGACGCGGCGGCCGAGGAACTCCCGCAGGTGCCGCAGATAGCTGTGTGGGTCCGGCAGGGTGGTGTCGGCGTCGGCCGCGCCGATGGTCTCCAGCAGAAAGGGGACGGCGTCGACCCGGAAGCCGGACAACCCGAGCTCGAGCCAGAAGCCGACCACCTTGATGATCTCGTCGCGCACCAGCGGGTTGGTGACGTTCAGGTCGGGTTGGTACTTGTAGAAGCGATGCAGGTAGTACTGACCAGCGCGCTCGTCGAACGTCCAGACACTCGTCTCCCGGTCAGGGAACGTGGGCGCCGGCTGCGCGTCGGCGGGCGGTTCGTCAGCCCACACGTAGAAGTCTCGGTATGGGGAGTTGCGGCTGGACCGGGCACGTCGGAACCAGGGATGGCGATCGGAGGTGTGATTCACGACCAGGTCGACGATCACCCGCATCCCGCGATCGCGAGCGGTACGGACCGCCTCCACCAGGTCCCCGAGATGCCCGAGGCGATGGTCGACCCCGTAGAAGTCGATGATGTCGTAGCCGTCGTCACGGTCCGGCGTCGGATAGAACGGCATCAACCACAGACAGGTCACCCCGAGGGCCTCGAGGTAGTCCAGTCGTTGGCTCAGGCCCTGGAAGTCGCCGACACCGTCGTCGTTCCAGTCCATGAAGGTCTCGACGTCGAGGCAGTAGATGACCGCCGTCTTCCACCACAGATCACTGGTGTCGGTGATACGCATCCGGCTCAGACCCTCCGTGACACGGGGAGCTGCGGAAGCACCCGCGCACCGAAGGCCTCGATGAACGCGGTCTGCTGTTGACCGACATGGTGCAGGTAGATCTCGTCGAACCCGAGGTCGATCAGGTCGTTGAGATGGTCCGCGTGCCAGCCGAGGTCGGCCGAGATCTGCACGGAAGCATCCATGTCCTGAGGCCGTACCTTCTCCGCCACGGTGTCGAACGCCTCCACGGTCTCCAGGTCCCAACAGATCGGTGGCGGGAACACGTTGCTCCGCCACTGCTCGTACGCGATCGACCGGGCCTGATCGTCGGTGTCCGCATAGCTCAGGTGGACCTGACAGGCCACCGGACCCCTTCCGCCGGCCGTACGGTAGGCGTCGATCATCTGCCGGAGCTTGTCGTGCGGCTGGGCGATGGTGACCAACCCGTCCGCCCAGCCGGCGACCCAGGCGGCGGTCGGCACACTGACGGCGGGTCCGATCAACTGGGGCTGCGTCGTCGGCAGGGTCCACACCCTCGCCCGGTCGACCGTCACCAGGCCGTCGTGGGTGACCTCCTCGCCGCGCAGCAGAGCCCTGATGATCGCCACGCACTCACCCAGTCGCGCATTGCGGACGTCCTTGCGCGGCCAAGGTGCGCCCGTGATGTGCTCGTTCGACGCTTCACCACTGCCCAACGCCACCCACAGGCGCCCTTCGAACATGGTCGCCAGGGTGGCGATGGCCTGAGCCACGATGACCGGGTGATACCGCTGACCCGGAGCGTTCACCACACCGAACGGCATCGACGTGGCCTGCATCGCCGCTCCCAGCCAGGACCAGGCGAAACCGGAGTGCCCCTGGCGCTGACTCCAGGGACTGACATGATCGGAGCACATCCCGCCCGTGAACCCGGCCTGCTCGGCCAGCTGAACCGCGACCAGCAGATCAGTCGGATCGATCTGCTCGTGCGAGGCGTGGATCCCGACGACAGCCATGGAACAGTTCTACCGGAACCTGTGCAGCCACAGACCGTCCGCCCCGTTCCCTGCCCCGCCCTCGGCGCCGCAGTCATCGACGTCGGCGGCGTGCCTGCGCGCTGAACGACCGGCCACCGGACCGCGAAACCACGCCCGACGCTCGACACGGCCGCCGTTTGTCGGCGCCGATTGCGGGTAAGGGACCTGGTCAGACCGTCGACGACGGGGGTGCGGGATGATCACGACGGAGGAGGTGCGCCGGTGACCGGGTCAGCCGCAGACCGCAGCGTGAGGGTTGTTGTCGCGTCGCTGCTGGTGACCATGGTGGCCCTGACCGCCGGCTGCGGATCGTCGTCGTCGGACACCGAGGATCTGACGCTGTCCTTGCGGGAGACGCGGACCGCTGTTCGCAGCGTTGAGCTGGCTCTCGATCTGCTCGATCAGGGTCGGACGACCCGGGCGGCTGCTCAGGTCACGGCCGGCGACATGGTCGACCAGATCGGCCTGGCCCAGCAGCGGTTGGCCGACGCCCCGGGCGACACCGAGGAGCTCCGCGATCTGCGGCGCCGGTGCCAGGTCGTCGTCAGCGACTCCCTGGTTGCGGTGCAGGACACCGAGGACGCCTTGTCCACCACAGATGGCGGCGCTGGTGTGGGTGCCGATCTGCCCCAGGTGCAGAGCGCCGTCGACGCGACGCTGACAGATGTGGGGGAGCGGTGAAGCGGCTGTTCGCGGTCGCCCTCGGCATCCTGACCGCCATCGGCGGGTTCCTCGACATCGGCGACATCGTCACCAACGCCGTGGTCGGCTCCCGGTTCGGAATGTCTCTCGCGTGGGTGGTGATCATCGGCGTGATCGGCATCTGCGTCTTCGCCCAGATGTCCGGGCGGGTGGCCGCCGTGAGCGGCCGGGCGACGTTCGAGATCATCAGGGAACGGCTCGGTCCGCGGGCGGCGTCGGCGAACCTCGCCGCCTCGTTCTTGATCAACCTGATGACCCTCACCGCCGAGGTCGGCGGGATCGCGCTGGCCCTGCAGCTGGTCAGCAGCGTGTCCTATCTGCTGTGGGTCCCCTTCGCTGCGGTCGCCGTCTGGTTGGTCATCTGGCGGGTCCGGTTCAGCACCATGGAGAACGTCGCCGGTCTGATCGGGCTCACGTTGATCGGGTTCGCCGTCGCCCTGTTCCTGCTCGGGCCCAACTGGGTCGAGCTCGGTCAGCAGGTCATGCAGCAGGGGCTGCCCGACACGGAGAAGGCGACGACGTACTGGTTCTACGCCGTGGCTCTGTTCGGGGCGGCGATGACCCCGTACGAGGTGTTCTTCTTCTCCTCCGGGGCGGTGGAGGAGGGTTGGACCAGCAAGGACCTGGCCCAGTCGCGGGTCAACGTCCTCGTCGGCTTTCCCCTCGGTGGGATTCTGTCGCTGGCCATCGCCGCCTGCAGTGCGGTCGTGCTGTTACCTCGAGCGATCGAGGTGACCTCCCTTTCTCAGGTGCTGCTGCCGGTGGCAGCGGCCGGGGGAAAGGTCCTGTTGGCCGTCATCATTCTCGGGGTGGTGGCCGCCACGTTCGGGGCGGCACTGGAGACGACCCTCTCCGCCGGCTACACCCTGGCGCAGTTCAACGGTTGGAGCTGGGGCAAGTTCCACCGGCCCACCGAGGCCGCCCGGTTCCACCTCACCATGATCATCTGTCTGGTGGTGGGACTCGGAGTGCTGTTGACCGGACTCGATCCGATCAAGATCACCGAGCTCTCCGTCGTATTCTCGGCGATAGCGCTCCCTCTCACCTACCTGCCGATCCTGATCGTCGCGAACGACCCGGAGTACATGGGGGATCAGGTGAACGGTGCCGCTGCCAACGCTGCGGGGGTGCTTTACCTGGTGATCATCGCGGCGGCCTCGTTGGCCGCCGTTCCGTTGCTGATCATCACAGGAGCTGGTTCGTGAATCTTCCGCCCCCACCCGACGGCGCCTCGATCGCTCAGCGGCTGATCGACGTGCGACTCCACCTGCTCGACCGCCAGGTCCTCGACCGTGACGGCGTACCGGTCACGACTGTCGACGACATCGCCCTCTCCGAGATCCTGCCTGGCCCGTTGCCGGAGGACGGCCCGGCGCCGACGATCACCGCCCTGCTGAGCGGATCCTTCCGGTTCACCCGGATCTTCGGTGGCCGCCCACCGATGTCACGCCTCGACCGCATCGCCTGGGCCGACCTCGCCGAGATCGGGACCGCGATCCGACTCCGAGTCGTCCGGGACACCTTGGAGGTCGGCTGGTTCGAGCGATGGGCAGCCCAGCACGTCATCGGCAAGATCCCCGGGGGACGCCATGATCCTGAGTGAGCTGATCGGCTCTCCGGTCGTCCAGGGCGGCGACCGGGTCGGACTCGTCGCCGATCTCCGGTTCGTGCTGGACGCCGCATCGGACAGCGACGACGACACGCGCCTCTCGATGCCCGATGCCCGCCTCTACGGCATCCTGGTCAGCCCCCGCGCACCGGCATCGTTCCTCGGTTACGAGCGGTCCGGTGTCACGAAGCCGTGGCCGCTGGCTCAGCTGCTGCGACGGCGGGAGCGGGGATCGTTCCTGGTGCTGTGGGCCGACGTGGGCCAGCTGTCCGCTGACGGGGTCCTGCTCCGACCGCAGGCACGACGGTGGTCTCCGGCGCTGGCCGGATCTCTCACCCGCCGCGCACGCGAACGGCAGGGCTGACGGCCAGAGGTGCCGAGGGCTCCCGACTCGGGGCGGCAGTGGGGCACCGTTCGTGACATCCATAGGAGCTTCTACCTGGCCCTCGCGGCCGAGAAGATTCGGTCACACCGGCGATTCGCGAGCAGCCCTCAGTCGATGATGCCGAGTCGGGTCGCCAGGAACAGGAACGTCTCCGCGTACGGCTGGCCGGCAGCAGCCGCTCTCACCTGCGGCCAGTCGACGCGTTCGCGAACGGCCCGGGCACCGGGCAACAGAGTCGCCAGATCGCAGTACCGCTCGGACAGCGACAGCACCTTGGTGGTCATCACCACGGTCGGTGCCAGCACCGGCATCCGCACACCCAGAACGTCGTGCTCCTCCGCGCTGCGCACCAGGTCCAGGTCGACCGGGACGCCGACCAGCCGGTGCAGCACGTCGACCATCACCTTGTCCCACCAGGCCTTGAAGAGCCAATCCTCCGGCGGTCTGTCGATGACGAAACCGGCACAGCCCAGCGTCCGCACCGCTTCCTCGACCGACACCTCCGGGACGACGAGATCGACATCGTGGTCGCCCTCGGGACCCCCGAAGACCCAGAGGGCGTAGCTGCCGGCGAGAGCGAACGGCACCCCCTCAGCCTTGAGCGCAGCTGCCGAGGACCGCAGGGCATCACGCATCGCCGCATGGCCGGCCTCCAGCGCCGCTGCCGGTGTGATCGTCGGGTGTGGGGCACCGCCTGGCTGAGGCGAGGGCGGTGACGCGTCGCTGTCGATGATGGCTACCTTCGTCCTATGCGGTTGGCGACGTTCAACATTCTGCACGGTCGATCGGTGATCGACGACCTGGTGGACGTCGACCGGCTGGCCGCGGCGATAGCAAGCTTGGACGCGGACGTGCTGGCCCTGCAGGAAGTGGACCGTAACCAGCCGCGTTCGCACCTGGCCGATCTGACGGCCGTCGCGGCCGCGGCGATGGGAGCCGTGTCGCATCGGTTCGTCGCCGCGCTGTCGGGCACTCCCGGGGCGACCTGGATGGCCGCGACCGAGGACGATGTGCCCGGTTCCGCGTCATACGGTGTCGCTCTGCTGTCGAGGTATCCGGTCAGGACCTGGCAGAGTCTGCGGCTGCCGAGGATCGGCTTCCGGTTTCCGATGTATCTACCCGGGCCTCGCAAGGTGATCATGGTCGACGAGGAGCCTCGAGCAGCGGTGATCGCGCACCTCGACACCCCCAGTGGACCGATGATCGTGACGAACACGCATCTCTCCTTCGTGCCCGGGTGGGGCCGGCTCCAGCTGCGACGAATCCGGCGCGACCTCGCGACGTTGCCAGACCCAGCCATCGTGATGGGTGATCTCAACATGGACGCACCGCGGCCGGCGGCCATCACGGGGTTCCGGAGTCTGGCAGATCATCCCACCTTCCCGCTCGAAGAGCCGAGCCAGCAGCTGGATCACATTCTCGCCCGGGGCGAGGTGGGCACAGTGGTGGGCAGTCGGGCGACCCGTCTGCCGTTGTCGGATCATCTCGCCCTGGTTGTGGATCTGGCCGATCCTCGGAGCGCGCCGAGCACGTGGGACTCGGCAGAGTCGCTGCCCACACCACCTGCAGGGGGCTGAGCGGTCAGCGACCCGGCGGCTCGTCCACTGGAGCCCGCCGAGGCCGCATGACCCGCCCTTGGCCTGTCTGCTCGAATCGAAGCGGAACTCCGTCAGTCCCGGATGGCGTCCTTGACGTCCTCGCCGGCCTGCTTCAGGTTGCTACTCGCCTGATCAGCCCGACCCTCGGCTTGCAGCTGCTCGTTGTCAGTCGCATCGCCGACGCCCTCTTTGACCTTGCCCTTCAACTCCTCAGCCTTGTTCTCGGCCTTGTCGCCTGCACCCATCGCCAGCTCCTTCGACAGCTTCTCGACCGGACCATCCGATCGCGACTGATCACCTCCTACCCCCTGCTCGCCGCACCTAACAGCCGAAGGTGCGGTCGCCAGCGATTCGCTCGTACCCCGGGCACCGGCCACCAGGGCCCCCGCCTGCGTTCCCGTCCGGCGAGCTGTCGAGTCCGGGTCGGGTTTGGGGTCGCCATCCTCTGGGTAACGTCCGACCATGTCATCTGCTCTTAGGATCTATCTTCAGAATCATGAGGCCGCGGCCCGGGCAGGGATCGATCTGTGTCGTCGAGCTGCCCACAACCAACGCCGACTGGCGCATGGAGCGGCACTCGAGGATCTCCTCTCCGCCATCCGGGAAGATCGAGAGCGGTTGCACCAGATCATGAGGTCTGTCCATGCGGAACCGAACCCGCTGCTGGGAGTTGTTCTGCAAGCGGGGGAGCGGGTGGCTCGGATGAAGCCCAACGGGCGCATTCTCCGCCGCTCACCGCTGAGTGACCTGATCGAGATAGAGGCCCTCCTCGACGCGGTCAGTGCCAAGCGCGCCGGCTGGTACGCCCTTGCGGCAGTGCATCTGCCGGCGGACGCAACTCATGTGGACGGTCTGATCAGCCGGGCAGATGACCAGCTCGAAGGGCTCCGCTCCATCCACGCGACGCTCGCCGCTCGGGTTCTCTTCGAAAACCAGCCGTAGAGTACTGGAGAGGATGGTGCGTACCGCGCGGTCCGCTGGGTATGTGGTGCGCAGTGCCCCTCCCGATCGAAGGAGTTCTCATGCATCTCGCCACCACGATCGTCAACGATCAGCCGATCACCTGTGTTGTCACCGAACGCGGCGTGGCTCCGGTCGCTCAGCTCGATCCCACGCTGCCCGCAGATCCGGTCGAGCTGCAGAGCGACACCGTCTGGCCGGCACTGGTCGCGGCCGTCGAAGCCGCCGATCACGATCTTTTCGTACCCGTCGAGACCGTGACCTTCGCCCCAACGTGAGCAGACGGTAAGGCAGACGAGACGACCTCCACAGTGAGGAGGCGACTGGCTGGAGCGGATCGGGCTGAGGCGAAGCCACCGAAGGAGCTGCGTTGACGACCTTCGACCTCGGATCGGGCGAGACGCCGTCCGATGACCAGGCAGCTTCGGAATTCGCCGGCCGAGTTCCGGTGTGCTCAATTCTGGCAGCGTCGCCATCCTCCTGTGCATCGGACAACAGACCGAGTTGTTCGATGCTCTGGCCGGATTGCCGCCAGCAACCAGGCAACAGATCGATGACCCTGCTGACCTCAGCGAGAGGTAGGTGCGCGGGTGACATACCGGCTGCCGCGTGAGCACGTCGCTTTGACGCCATGATGCCCTTGGTGGACGGGCTGACGGATCGCCTACGTGCGGGCATCGACGTCGCTGACCTTCGGGTGAGGATGAGCCGCTCGATGGCGTCGGCCAGCCAATTCTCGTAGCAGTCGTGTGATCACCCGACGTGTTGGTCAGTGGGTTCGGCCGGCCTTGCTGACGAGACGCGAGATGTGGCCAGCCTGCGTCACAGAAAGGCGTTCGCCTGATCACCGCACGCGGCGGACATGATCCCCTCCACCGGGCGACCGTCTTCGAGATAGCGCACGTGGTGTGACTCGCAGGTGGCGCGAACACGACGTCGGACCGGACCGCTGAGTAGAGGAAGTGCTGTCGCGAGTGGCAGGACCCGACTCTCGGCGATCTCCACCGGCTGGATGACCACCGTGTCCAAGACGGCGTCGTCGAAAACACCGCAGTCGAACAGGAAGCGCATACCGCCTGGACGGCCCGGCTTGGGGTGCAGGAAGTCCACGCACACAAGCCGGCCGGCGGTGACGTCGAGGCCGCACTCTTCTCGGGTTTCGCGGCGACAAGCCTCCCATGGGGACTCGCCACTCTCGATGACACCGCCCGGAATCGTCCAGCCGCCCTTGTACGTCGGCTTCAGGATCAGCAATCGGTCTTGGCGGCCACGTACCAGCGCACCTGCGGAGGCTGGGTGGGTCGCGGCGACAACCGGCGGCTCGGATCGTTCACCGGCGTCACCGTGGCGCATGGAGATCATGCTAGGGGTTGGATCGGCGAATCCGGCAGGAAGGACGATCCGGCCGCCGATGCGTGCGACGTCGTGTCGCCATACGGCACTCACGGCTGTATCTGAATCGGTAACCGACCGTCCTTGAGATGAGGAACCGAAGATGGTTGAGGAGTGTGAGCTGTAGTGGCCTCGATAGAGATGGGTGACGCGCACCGCCGACGGTCGCCGACCGATGAGGCGACCGCCCAGGCCGGACCTTCGCTGACGGTACCGGTGAGGCGGAGGATCCTGTTGGTCGATGGGGTGCTGGCGGCGGTGATCGGTTTGATGGAGTTCGCGGTCATGCAGCACATCTACGTGCTCGAGGAGCTCACGATGGACTCGGGGGAGTTCTCCGTGGTGTGGTGGCCGTATCTGCTGATGTGGGCGACCTCCTATGGGGCGTTGGCTTTTCGGCGGATCAGGCCGCTCTTGGTGTTTGTCGTCACCTCGGGGTGTCTGCTCGTGGCTACCTTGCTGCAAGATGTCGGGCCCGATGAGCTGCTGCCGATTGCGTTCTGGATCAGCTTGTTCACCCTGGTCCGCCGACAGCGCCTCGGGCCCAGCCTGGCAACGTTGGCGGGCGCGCTCGCGGTCGGTGTGGTGCAGGCCTACCTCGTCGTCGAGTCACCCGTCAGCGAGCTGCTCGGACGGGATTCGTGGGTGAGCCCTGATCCCTGGTACAGCCACCTCGAGCTGGTGTGGTTGACGGCTGGGATCTACCTGATGGCGCTGTGCCCTCGGCTCGTCGCGGCCGTGCGGCACCGAGCGGTCAGGCTTCGGTGAGTCGGCTGCGCCGGCCTCGTGCCCCGCGATCGCCGGGTAGTTCCCCGTCGGTGTACTGCCGCTGACCTGACACCGGCATGGGCGTCTGCCAGCGGGACATCCGGTTGGCACAACAGCCTTCACGTTGATGGTGTCTTCTTCATGATTCCCGAACTTCGTGTAGGCCAGCGTCACCATGGCGGAGCCGGCGGTCCGTTGGTCTCGCCTCTCATGATCAGGGCACCGAAGTTGGCGATGTCCGCCGTCAGGGCGTCAGCTGAGCCGCTGACCGAGCCTGATGGAGAGTTGATCTCGTTCACTGTTCGTCTGGGTCTCGCTCACCGTCCAGACGGCTGCCGACACCAGGTGGCCGGTCGCGGTGCGGTAGGCCGGTACCGCCAACGCGAGCTCGCCCGTCTGTTGGCCGGTCAGCAGCTCGCCCTCGACATCGACGCCGTCACTGAAAGACAGCACCACTGCTGACGGCCTCGAGGGCAGAGAAAGCGCTGAGGCGACCCCTGTCAGCCGGGCACCCCGGAACAGATGACTGTGGTCCGCGAAGAACGTGGCCGGCGCAGGCAACTCTCCACCTCGATCCCCACTCACGCCGCCGACGGTAGCTGGTCGTGGCGCCGCCCCGGGCCTGGGCGCTGCGGACCTACCCAGGGATTCGGGCCGAGAAGCTCGATACCGTGTTCGGCGGCGATACCGAGCAAGGCCTCCATGGTCGGGTCACCGTCGGCGGGCAGCGCAGCGCGGCGCGGGTGAAGTTCTCCACCGCGCCCCCGGCGTGCACGACGAAGGCGACCGCGTAGGTGTGGCCCTCGTTGCGGATGGTGTGCGGCGTCCCGCCGGCGAGCGGGACGACCTGTCCGGCCGTGGCGATCGACCGCCCAGAATTCCATCTCCATGTGCGGGTGGACCTGGGCGGTGTTGCCCGTCGGGTCGCAGATGTAGCGGTGCCCGGTGACCCGCCGGTGACCCGCCGGAGACCTGCGGGCAGGCTGTCGAAGGCACCGGGTGCTGGCCGTCAAGCAGCCCGACGACGGCCTGCCGTCCAGGCCCTGGCAGGCGCTGACTACCGTCGCCCCGCAGCTACGGCGAGAAGCGCCACTACTACGACACCTCCCCGAACCGGGGTCTGATGGCCTTCGGAGTCGGCAACATCGCGTCCGGGCTCACCGGCGGTTTCACCGTCGGCTCCTCGACGTCTCGCACCGCGGCGGTGGCAGGCCGGTTCGCGAAACCACTGCCGTCGATCGTGACTTCGGTGGGCACGTTGCTGCTGGTCCTGTTCGGCACCGCGCTGCTGGAGCACATCCCCAACCCGGCGATCGGCGCCGTCGTCCCGCTGCTCGGCATCTCGGAGTTCCGCAGGCTGTGGCAGCAGGACCGCGGGGAGTCCGCCGTCGGCGCCGTCTGCTTCCTCGGAGCCCCGTTCCTCGGCCGGATCGCCGGTATCGCCGTCGCGTTCATCCTGTCCCTGGTCGTCCTGGCCAGCCGCGCCGCCAGCCCTCTCGTCGCGGTGCTCAGCCGCACCGGCATCGAGAGCGGCGCGCTCACCCCGGTCACCGAGGCGGAGCCGACGAACGCCCCGGCCTGGTCATCGTCCGCTTCGCGGCGCCGATCTTCTTTGCCAACAGCACCGAGCTCGGCGACCAAGCCCGGAAGGCCGTCCGCGGCGGCGACACCACCGACACACCCGTGAGCATCTCGTGCCGGACCTCGAAACCGTCACCGACGTCGACGTCACCGGCGCGGAGAACCTGGAGACCCTGATCGAGTGGCTGCGCGATCGAGAAGTCTCCCTCGGCTACAGCCGGGCGAGACCGGAGATCCTCGCGCGACTCGAACACCTCGGGCTGCTCGAGGGTGCCACCGTCTACCCGACCAACCGCGCCGCCGTCCTGGCGTTGGCGGTCGCCGATGAATGAGCTGCTGATCCTGGGCTGGTCGACGTAGTCGATGCCAGGTCGGCCCCCGGAGGGTGTGACTCGTCGGGCAGCTCCACGCGCGCGGCTCGGCGGCCGCCGATCTCGGCCAGGCGGGCGGTGACGCCACGGGGGACGGCACCGCCGGTCAGGTCGTAGCTGATCACGGTGGTCCTTTCAGTTCTTGTCGTGGTGGAGCGGCTGGTCAGGGAGCCCGATTCGTCAGAGAGTCCCGAAACGTCAGGTCAGGACAACGGCCTTGCCGCCGACCGTGCCTGCTTCCATGTCCTCATGGGCCTGGATGATCTGGTCCAGGCGATACACCCGGCCGAGCGGAATGGTGGCTTCGCCGGCGGCGACGGCGTCGAGGAAGTCCTGCAGGACAGCAGGGGGCAGATCGGCTGCTTCGCCGGAGTACGCGGTGAGCCTGACCCCGTTGGGCAGCCAGTCCAGCGGGTAGAAGGCGGGGATCGTCCACTGATCCGACAACATGCCGGTGAAGCAGACCGTGCCGCCGGTACGAACCGTGGAGAGTGTGTCTCGCAGCGTGTTGACCCCGACCAGCTCGACGGCACCATCGACACCGTCTGGTGTGATGCTGCGGACCTGGTGGGCCACTGTGCCGTCGTCGATAACGACGTGGTCGACGCCGAGCTGTTCCAGCTGGGCACGGGCCTGGTGACGCCGGGTCGTCGCGTACACGGTGAGTCCGCGACGCTTGGCCAGCACAGTGAGTGCGAGCCCGATCGACGACGTGCCGCCGCGGATCAGGAGCGTGTCACCGCGCTCGGCCCTGACTCCGACGGTCAGCGACCCGTACGCGGTCTGCAGCATCTCCGGCAGGGCGCCCAGCTCTTCCCATGGCAGGTCGCTGTGGAACGCGATCACCTGGCCTGCCGGCACCAGCACGTACTCGGCGTAGCCGCCGTCGAAGGCGCGACCCATGCCGCCCATCATGCTGGCCACCTGCTGTCCCGGCGCGAACTCACCTCCTGGTGCTGCGGCAACCAGCCCGGTGGCCTCGATCCCCGGCACCCGCGGGAACGAGCCGCTGGAGGCCACCCCCTGGCGGAAGTGCAGCTCGGAGCGGTTCAGCCCGAATGCTTTCACCCGGATCAGCACCTGTCCCGGCGTCGGCTGCGGGACCGGTAGATCCCGTTCGTGCAGCACGTCCGGCGGACCTGGCTGATCGACCACCACGGCCCGCATCCGCTCGGTCACGCCATCACCCCCAGGGGAACGTTCAATTGCGCGTGAAGCTGTCTCAGGGCCGCCACCAGCGGTTGTACGTCCTGCCCGTCCACCGCTCGCTGCACCGCCGCCTGAGCGGTCCGGAAGGCCGCCACCAGCGCTCGCCGGCCGGGCGCCGTCAGTGCGACCAACGAGGACCGTCGGTTGGCTGGGTTCGTGCGCCGAACCGCCAGGTCGTCGCGCTCGAGCCGGTCGACCAGCTTGCTGGCCGCGCCCACCGTGATGCCGATGTCGGTGCTGAGGTCCTGCACGCGTGCCTGCCCGTCGTAGCGGTCGATGATTCGCAGCGCGTACAGCTGACCCAGGTTGACCAGCCCCTCGCGACTCAGCTCCTGATCGACGGCGCGCCACAGCGCCACCTCGTACCGCACCAGCACGTCGAAGAACTCCACGATCCAGTGAACTCCATCATGAGGAAGAATATTCCTCGTAATGAACTTCGAGAGTAGCCTGCTGTTCCGGATTCACTGAGCGATGAAAGAGGATCTCACCCGCACAGGGTGTCGGCAGCGCGGCTGGCCGGCTCCGTTGACAGGGAAGCGCGTCAGTCTTGTGCGGTTGCCGATGCGGGGGCGCTGCCACCTTGCTGGTCGCGGACCGTCATCACGTCGATGATCGTGGCGCAGTCGGCTGCCGAGGGCAGACCCCAGCCCGGAAGGTAGTCGTACACGTCGCGCAATGTGGTGGCCGCGGTCCGTCCATCGAGGATCTCCACGGAGTCGGCGTCGATCAGACCGGGATGTTCGACGCCGCAGCTCTCGGCGACCTTCACCAGATCCCGGCGCAGCGTCTTGATGTAGTTGGCTGCGCGCACGGACTTCAGCTGCGGGTCGAGACCGTGAGCCAGCCAGGCGTTCTGGGTGGCGACTCCGGTGGGACAGGTGTCAGTGTGACACTTCTGGGCCTGGATGCAGCCAATGGCGAGCATCGCCTCCCGGGCCACGTTCACCATGTCGCAGCCGAGGGCGAAGGCGACGACGGCGTTGTCGGGCAGGCCGAGCTTGCCACCGCCGATGAACGTCACCTGCTCGTGCAGTCCCTTACCGGCGAAGATGGTGTAGACCCGGCTGAAGCCAACCTGGAACGGGAGCGAGACAGAGTCGGTGAAGATGAGCGGAGCTGCTCCGGTGCCGCCCTCGCCGCCGTCGATGGTGACGAAGTCGATCCCCCGACCGGTGTCCACCATGAGCGTGGTCAGCTCGTGCCAGAACGCCAGGTCGCCGACGGCGGCTTTGATGCCCACGGGCAGGCCGGTCTCGGCAGCCAGCAGCTCCACCCAGTCGAGCAGGCTGTCGGTATCGGAGAACTCGGCATGACGAGAGGGGCTGATGCAGTCCTGACCTTGGGGGACGCCGCGGGCCGCAGCGATCTCGGCCGACACTTTCGCAGCCGGTAGCACCCCTCCCAGTCCGGGCTTGGCTCCTTGGCTCAGTTTGATCTCCAAGGCGCGGACAGGCGCTGCGGCCACGAGATCTTTGAGTCGGGCCAGGCTGAAGCGGCCCTTTTCGTCTCGGCAGCCGAAGTAGGCCGTGCCGATCTGGAAGATGAGCTCGCCGCCTTGGCGGTGGTAGGTGGAGATGCCACCTTCGCCGGTGTTGTGCAGGCAGTCGGCGGCGGCGGCGCCCGCGTTCAGCGCGGAGACGGCGTTGCCGGAGAGCGATCCGAAGCTCATGGCGGAGATGTTGACCACGGACGGGGGCCGGAACGCCTGTCGCCGGCCGCGGGCGGCGCCGAGGACCTTCGCCGACGGCAGGGCGACCTCGTGGCCGGCTTGCGGTGACGAAGGTGGGATGGCCCGTCCGAAGGTTCGGTGGTGGATGATCGGGTAGCCGGCGGTGTACTCGATGTCGTTGTCAGTGCCGAAGCCGAAGTAGTTGTTCTCCTGCTTGGCTGAGGCGTAGACCCATCGCCGCTGGTCGCGGGTGAAGGGCCGCTCCTCGTTGTTGGCGGCAACCAGGTACTGCCGAAGCTCGGGTCCGATCGCTTCGAGCAGGTAGCGGGCGTGTCCCAGCACCGGAAAGTTGCGCAACAGGGCGTGTCGACGTTGCACGAGATCGCGCACCGCGACGGCGGCGACAGCAGCGGCGGCTGCTGATGGAACGGTCCTGGACCACTTCATGGTGTTCTCCCTCGAACCAAGCCGGCGGAGCGTCGCTGGTGCCTCCAGGTGACTTGATACCACCAGGTGAGGCGCTCAAACCGTGCCGACTGAATCCACGGCGATCGCCGAGCCCTGGGAGAACCCGATGATGCCGAGTGAGCTGCAACCGGACTGTCGATCCAGCCAGCTCAGCACGTCGTTCACCGCTGCTTGGATCTGAGCCACATCGAAGGTCCGGGGGTCCAGCGAGAACCAGCCGTACCCGGAGCGCAGGCGCACCGGGCCCCCGAGGGAGGCGAGGACGATCGACGGGGGTAGGCGGTGATGCAGGTCGAACCCGATGCTCTCGTCCATGCCGTGGCCGTGCAGCACCAGCAGCCAGGGCCGGCCCCGACGTTCTGCTTCCGGTGCGGACCAACTCACCTGGTCATCTCCGATCACCATCGATGGTCACACCTGTCCGGTCCGTGCGGCCAGGCACAACTCTCGGATCCCCTTGTCGGCTCGTCCCAACCTGCGGATCGGGCGCAGCACGAGCTGCTGATGGAGGCCGGCCGTGTCGCCGTTGATCAGGTTCTCGTTGCGTGCTGCAGCTGATGAGGTCCGAGGATCTCGGTTCCGGGTGTTGAACGGTTGCAGGCGCTGCTCTCCAACCCTCGCCCGGACGGCCATCTCACGCCCTCCGCAGTGGACGACGATGGTTGATCGCAGCGGTGCTCGAGCACTGCGGCGTCCCGGGCGTACATACGGTCCTGGCGCCGGTGCCGCACCGCCTTCGGCGGCGCTGATCATGCGGTGCCGTGAGGGAGGTTGGTGGTGGTGCTCCCGACCAGCCAACAGGTCCCTCCCGTGATGATCGAGCGGTCAGCGCTCCGGTTCGTCGGACCCCACAACGGGATCGGGCACATCCTCGCCCGGCAGGGTCGGCTCTTCGGGAAGGTCGACGCCCTCGGGCGGGACCACGTCGGGGTGGCCGGGACCTTCTGGGTCGAAGGGATCCGGCTCGTTGGAGCCCGCTTGAAACGGCTGCTGGGTCATCGATCTCTCTCCGTTCTGCCGCAGTGATGCTGCGGCGTTGATGCCGGATGGCAATGTGCTACGTGCGTGCCGGGGCCCCTTCACATCTGTGGTGTTGGCGTCGAGATCGACGCTCGGTGGTTCTTGCTCACGTCGCAGACGTATCCCGCGTACGCCACTCGAAACCACGGCTCTCCAGCACGGAAGCCGGGCGTCGAACGGGCACTGGACCCGCCGGGGGTCAGGCGGTCGCCCGACCAGCCTCGATGTCGAGCAGTTCGCGGATCTTGTTGAGGATCCGGCTGAGCAACCGTGACACCTGCATCTGACTGACACCGATCTGCTCGGCGATGTCGGCCTGCGAGCGGCTCTCCCAGTACCGCATCCGGAGCAGGTCCTGCTCGGAGGGCTCCAGCAACCGCCAGGCTTGAGCCACGAGGATCCGTGCTTCACAGCGGTCGTAGCCGCCGTCGGAGGTCGCGGTCGCGGCGGGCAGCACCTCTGCTTCGATCGAGACGGCGCGGTAGCCCTGCGAGGCTCTCCTGGCTTCCCGGATGTCGGCCACCGACTGCCCGATGCCTGCGGCCAGGGCCGAGTCGTCGGGCCGGTGGCCGCACTCCTGGGCGATGTCGGACCACTGCCGCGTGATCTCGAGGGCGATCTGCTGGGTCCGGCGAGGAGGCCGGACCGTCCAGGCATGATCACGGAAGTGCCGCTTCAGCACGCCGCTGATCGTGGAGGCGGCGAACGGCGCGAAGGCACCCTTGTCGGCGTCGTACCGTCGGGCGGCTTCGAGGAGCCCGCATCGAGCGACCTGCCGGAGATCGTCGAGCTCCTGACCGCGGTGCTGAAACCGGCGGGAGATCGAGTCGGCCAGCCACAGGTGCCTGACGGTCAAGTCGGCAACCTGGTCGGGAAAGGGGTCGTGCTGCCCCCCGTCCCCGTACCCGTTGGTCCTGCTCTCGGCGGGATCGTGGACGTGCTCGTCGGTCGTGGGCGGTGAGATCTCGGCAGAAACTGGCATGGCGCGCCTCCGTCACGGATCAGGAAGGTGTGGCGCGCTGTTCGACCCACCGGACACGGCTCCGAGAGATCATGGACCCGCGCTTACAACGTAAACCTCGAAGCCGAGCCTGGCAAGCCCCACAGCGGAACTGGTCCTGGTGACGCGATCCTGAGGGTGGCGGGGGCGCAGCGGGAACAGCAGCTCACCGGATCGGTGTGCTGCCGCCCGGCGCTCGGCCGGCGGGCTGCCGAGGTACCTCGCTCAGTGCTGTGCGCGGAGGAACCGAGGCCTGCTGGGGGACGCCGCTGAGGACGAGCAGTGCTGACCGTGGTGCAGTCTACCGGGCAGCCTCGGGTCCGGCTTTGTCCGGCGTCCCGGTGTCGCCGCCTCTGTCGGCGCCGTCTCCGCGGCCGCCGTCCACCAGTGGTGTCCCCGCGCGCTGGATCACCGGTTGTTCGGGGGTGGCCTCGTCCACCGCCGGCTTCCGGACCTCAGGCTCGGCGTCCGGGTCGTCGGCGTGATGGTCGTTCGGTCGGTCGGTCATCTCGAACCTCTTCCAGGTTGATGTGGCGACGACGACAGTGTGCCGCCCTCCGTCATGGCCTCGCCTCTCGGCGAGTGTCGAGATCATCACGTCGCACGGCCGGGCAGCAGGGTCGGCAGGGCTCGTGGTCGTCGCCCGCGAACGCGGAACCACTGTGCGCAGATGATGATCATGAGGACGACGTCGACGAGGTCGCCGCCGTAGTACATGATCATCGCCCCGGTCTCCGCCTCCGGACCAGGCACGCCGGTCGGGGGGTGGGCGTACAGGAACTTGGCGAGGACGTCGTGACCGGCCAGCGCCAGAACCAGCACGACGCTGCGGTGGAGGTGTCCGCGTCGGTGGGGCAGCGGGTCGACGCTGATCATGATCACGGTGAACAGGTAACCGGCCAGGAACATGTGGACGTGCACGAGGAGGTGCACGGCCGGCATGCGCTGGGCGACCGCGTACAGCTCCGTGGTGTACAGCAGCCAGAGCCCGCCCACACTCAGGGTGGCCGCGACGGTCGGCTCGGTGAGGATCCGGAGTGGTGGGCTTCGCAGCATCCGGCTCACGTGTCGTGCCCGGCCGACGGGCGCGGCCCGGAGCACCAGGGTGATCGGTGCACCCAGCACCAGCAGCAGCGGTGCGATCATGCCCAGCAGCAGGTGGGTCACGGCGTGGGCGACGAAGTCACCGTCGGCTGCGGCGGCGAGAGGACCACCGAGCGCCGCGGCGGCGGTAACGTTGCCGGCCAGCCACATCGCCGTCCGGCGGCGAGGCCACGGACGATCGGAGATGGCGACGACGGCGAGGTAGGCCAGGATCGCGCCGAACGGGAGCAGGGCACCGGCCCAGCTCGACCAGCCGGACCCGTGGGTTGCGTGCAGGTCAACCACGGCGGCGAGCCCGGGACCGCAGGAGCAGCGTCGACCCCACGATGATCAACAGGGTGGCCGCCACGTTCCAGGCGATGTCGTAGGGAGCGAGCTCGACACCGTAGCGGATCTGGTGCAGACCCAGCAGCTTGTGCTGCACCAGCCCGTCGTAGAGCTGGAACGTCCCGGCGCCGACGAGCAGTCCGCCGATCCACCGCGGTCGGCTGAGCGACTCCCGTCGCCGGAGCTCGGCGAACAGGAACAGACCGGCGACGACTGCGAAGAACCCGAAGGCGTGGAACAGACCATCGGAGACCAGTCCCAGCTCGACCGTCGACCTGTCGTAGAAGTGGTGCCAGTGCAGCAGCTGGTGGAAGGCGGTCTCGTCGAGGAAGGCGATCAACCCCACACCGGACAGCACCCCTGAGAGCACACTACGACCGGGATCCGCGACGGCGGCCTGCTGGTCGGGGCTGGGCTTCTCCACAACGGCCGCCATACCCAGCGGGGCCGAGATCAAGCAGCGGTCACCTCGCCATCTGCAACGCGGTCTCCGCCGCCGCGGCGACGGTCCACCCACGCTCCTTCAGCGCCTCGGCTATCCGTTGCGACAGGGCGTCGTCGGTCTCGGAGGATCCATCGAGCTCGTCGTCGGCACGCCCGATGTCATCATGCTCGATCTGTTTGACCGGGCTCCACTCCGGGAACCATCTCGACGCCATGGGGTCGGACCGCTCGGTCGCGACCGGCCGAGAACGAACGGAGCCAGGGACGTGTCGACGGACGAGGACGACCAGCAGACGTACGAGGAGTTCTCCGAGGCGGTCAACATGACTCGCACGGAGCTGGAGAAGTGGCTTGACACCGAGGAGGCGAAAGAGGTCGGGCAGAAGAAGGACGGAGGCGAGTCGACCGGACACCGTTCGGGACGGCGGATCGTCGAGCTGCTGGCGACGAAGAAGGCCGAGCTGACCGACGACGACCACGCGCACATGCGCAAGGTCAGCGGGTACGTCAGCCGGCACCTGGCGCAGCGGCCGTCCGGCGACGTGACCGACACCGCCTGGCGCTACTCGCTGATGAACTGGGGTCACGACCCGAAGAAGTGAGCCGGCTGTTGACGGGACGGTGGTCGAATCGCGTCCATGGGTGCGCGCTCGGCTCGAGAGAACCGGGTTCAGGTCTTCCTGCCGGGGTATGGCGACATCCGACCCCCCATGACGACGAGAGGACTGACCGTGGCACGCAGCGGGAAGCGCAGCACCGATGAGATCGTGATCCCGGGAGTGCCGACCCCGGCGCCGCCGTCGCTGGAGGAGCCGACCGAACCTCGTGAGCCCCTCCCGCCGAAGCCGGACCAGGCGGGACCGGACACGCGGACACCGACCGGAGCACCGACCGGTGCCTCACCGCAGGGTGTTGCTCAGCAGGGTGCGTACCTCACCACCGGCCACGGTCACCGTCTCGGCGACTCCGATCACTCCTTGAAGGCCGGACGGCGCGGGCCGACCCTGCTCCAGGATCATCACCTGCGGGAGAAGGTCAGCCACTTCGACCACGAGCGCATCCCCGAGCGCGTCGTGCACGCCCGCGGCGCGGCCGCTCACGGCACCTTCGTCGGCAACGGGGCCGCGGAAGGCATCTGCAGGGCCGCGTTCCTGGGCAAGGGTGTCGAGACGCCGGTCTTCGTGCGGTTCTCCACCGTGCTGGGGTCGCGCGGCTCGATGGACAGCGCTCGAGACACGCGCGGGTTCGCCACTCGCTTCTACACCAGCGAGGGGAACTACGACCTGGTGGGCAACAACATCCCGGTGTTCTTCATCCAGGACGGCATCAAGTTCCCCGACGTCATCCACGCCGGCAAACCGCACCCGGATCGGGAGATCCCGCAGGCTCAGAGCGCCCACGACACCTTCTGGGACTTCGTCTCCCTGCACACCGAGGCCCAGCACCACACCATCTGGAACATGTCGGACCGCGGGCTGCCGCGCTCGTATCGGACGATGGAGGGTTTCGGCGTCCACACCTGGCGTCTGGTCACCGCGACCGGACAGACCTCGCTGGTCAAGTTCCACTGGAAGCCCGAGCTGGGGGTCCACTCGCTGACCTGGGAGGAGGCGCAGCTGACCGGTGGACTGGATCCGGACTACCACCGACGGGATCTGGCCGACGCGATCGAAGCAGGTGCCCACCCGCGCTGGGATCTCGGTGTGCAGGTGATGCCGGACAGCGAGGACGAGATGTTCGAAGGGATCGATCTGCTGGACCCGACCAAGATCGTCCCCGAGGAGCTGTGTCCGGTGCAGATCATCGGCACCATGACCTTGGATCGGAACCCGACCAACTACTTCGCCGAGACCGAGCAGGTGGCGTTCAACCCCAGCAACCTGGTGCCCGGGATCGATGTCACGAACGACCCGCTGCTGCAGGCCCGACTGTTCTCCTACCTGGACACCCAGATCACCCGGCTCGGTGGTCCGAACTGGAACCAGATCCCGATCAACCGGGCCCACGCGCCGATCAACGACAACCTCCGGGACGGTTTCCACCAGGACGCCGTGCACGGCGGGGTGGCGCCCTACCGGCCGAACTCCCTCGATGGGGGCTGCCCCTTCGTCGCGGGTCCCGATGAGGGTGCGTTCATCGACGTGCCGGTGCCCGTCGGACCCGGCGTCAAGGAACGGGCCAACCCGGCGTCGTACGACGACCACTTCAGCCAGGTCGGGCTGTTCTATCGGTCGCTCAGCCCGGTCGAGCAGGATCACGTCGTGAGCGCGTACTCCTTCGAGCTGGCCAAGTGCTGGGACGAGGTCGTCCGCGAGCGCCAGCTCGGGGCCTTGGCCAACATCCACCCCGATCTGTGCCGGCGGGTCGCGGACAGCGTCGGACTCCCTGCCCCGGAACCGTCCGAGCCGCTCACCGGGACGTCGACCAGTGCAGCTCTCAGCCAGCTAGGCGGGACGTGGCCGGTGGCCGGCCGGCAGGTCGGCATCGTGGTCGGTCCGGACCTCGACGCCGACGATGTCGAGATGCTCCGGTCCGCTCTCGACGAGGTCGGCGTCGTCCCGCTGGTGATCGGTCCTCGTGGAGGTGGCATCTCGGGTGTCACCATGCAGCGGTCCTACGCGGTGGCGGCGTCGGTGGAGCTCGATGCCGTCGTGATCTGCGGGGCCGTCCCGCCGGCGCCCGATGCGCAACCCGGGGTGGATGCCAAAGCGGCTGTCGCCGCGGCCGCCGTGGACCCCCGGATCGTGAAGCTGCTGCAGGAGGTTTGGCGTCACGCCAAGGCCATCGGCGTCACCGGCAGCGCCGAGGAGGTGCTGACCGCTGCGGGCGTGCCCTCGGACGGCGTCGGCGTGGTCCAGGGCGATCCGGCCGACGTGGTGGCGGAGCTCGTGGAGCTGCTGGGCACGCACCGGGCGTGGGAGAGGTTCGTCCCGGTGTCGCGGACCTGAGCGGTGAGCCGGTGACGACGTGCCTGAGCAGGCCGGGGCATCGGCGTGTCACCGCCGTTGTCGGGAACTGATCGGGTACACCGATGAGGTGCGACGAGCTCGATGGGTGCTGCCCCTCGTCGCTTCCTCGTTGCTGCTGGGGTGCGCACCGGCCGAGGCCGGGCCGGCTCGGGTCGCAGCCGACGACTTCCAGGCCAGCGTGGCGGCTCGCGACTGGCCGAGCGCCTGCGAGCTGCTTTCCGAGGACGCCCGAACACAGCTCGAGTCGACGTCGGCCCGATCGTGTGTTCAGGCGCTGCCAGAGCTGGAGCTGCCGAGGGGGACTGCCGCGGACATCCAGGTGTGGGGTCACAACGCCACCGCCAGAGTCACCGGGCGCGCGCTCTTCCTGGCCCGGTTCGCCGACGGCTGGCGCGTCGTCGCGGCGGGCTGCGAGTCGCGAGGTGACGATCGGCCCTACGCCTGTTCAGTGAGGGGCTAGACATGCGGGTCCTGTTCTTCGCCGTGCTCGGGTTCATCGTGACCGGGTTGACCTACATCATCGTGATAGGGCTGCTGCAACGATGAGACGATTCGTGCTCGACAACAGCCTGACGTTGTTCTTCGTCGTGATCTTGCTGCTGGCTCTGTTCGGTCAGTCAGTCGCCGGGCTGGCCGCGCTCAACTCTGAGCAGATCGCCGCTGGTCTGCCCGTGCTGACCTACGGCCGCTATCTGACCAGCTCCAGCTTCGCCGTGGACGTCGCCGAGAACTGGCAGTCGGAGTTCCTCCAGTTCACGTTGTACGTCCTGGCGACCGTCTATCTCGTGCAACGAGGTTCGAGCGAGTCGAAGGAGCCGCAGAAGGCGGGTCCGGAATCGGATGAGGATCAAAAGGTGGCCGAGTACGCCGGCCCGGATTCCCCGGCGTGGGCGATTGGCAACGACTGCAGAGAAGCGGAAGTATTCCCGTGACGGCCCACGTCTCGGCTGGGCGGGTCGGGCTTGCCGATGCCACCCAGCCTCAGCTCAGAGCACGATGTGCTGCCGACCGTCGAGCAGCTCACGGACCGCGTCCAGATGGCCGGCATGCGTGGCGGTCTCGATGATCACGTGCAGGATCACCGAGCGGAGGTCGGGAAACCGCAATCCGGCCCTCGACCACCAGTCTTCGGGCCGCGCCGGCGGGGCGTCGAGTGACAGCGTCGCGCTGATCGCATCCAAGGCGTCGATTGCGTCCCGGTAAGCAGCCAGCACACTGTCGGTCTCCTCTTCAGCGCTCACCAGCCAGTCCGCATCGGGGCCGTCGGGCCAGTAACCCAGGTCGCCGCCCGCGATCACGGTCTCGGACCAGTCCGAGGCAGGTCCAGCCGGAAGGGAGCACGGCGCGGCGAAGATCATCGTCCGACAGTCCCTCCAGCTGTCCGAGGATGTGATGCCGGCGGCCGTCAAGGCGCTCCAACAGAAGCTCTCGTTCCCAGCTCATGGCTGTCATCCTCACAGAAGGCAGCGCGACATCGCCTGCCGTTCCTTCCAACGCCGACAATCGGGCCTGACCCCGCGCAGCGGAGGCGCGCCATAGTTCAGCGGACTCCTTGGGCGCCGCTCTGAAGAACCCAACGGACTGGATGGTCCGAGTCGGACTCGTAGCAGCATTCCAGACCCGTCCGGACCCGGTCCCGCAGGAGTCGGCCCAGCCACGGATCTGCTTCCGCTATCCGGGCCATCGCGGCAACGATCGCCTTCCGTACGGCGACCCGCGCTCGTTCGTCGTGGGAACCGGTGTACCGGCTGCGGCCTGCTCGTCCCGTGGCGCTGGCGAGGTAAGCGGTGATCGCGTCTCGTTCCTCGCGCAGGTCGACCCGGTCTGCG
>DATDAP010000698.1:0-37840 GCA_036525335.1 Microlunatus sp.
CGGGATCCGAGCTCTACAACGGATCGCGGCGGTCACGACCCTGGACGCACGCTTGTTCGTGGACGGCGGTGACCCGCTCCGCGAGATCGTCATCCCGCGGGGGGACCGGTCGTGATCACGGTGCGACCGGCGGTAGCCGACGACGTCGACGCCGTTTGGCCACTCGCCAGAGACCTGGCCACCTCCTGCGAGGTCGACCACGACACGTACACGTCGATCTTCACCGGACTGCTGACCGAGCCCACGGTCGTGCTGCTGGTGGCCACCGAAGACGGCGCCGTCGTCGGTTACCTGCTCGGCCAAACCCACGTCACCTTCCACGCCGGCGGTCCGGTGATCTGGGTCGAGGAGCTGATGGTCGCCGGGGAACGGCGCGGCACCGGTGTCGGCCGTGCCCTGATGGCGGCCGCCGAGGATCGGGCGCGCACGAGGGGCGCCGCGTACGTGGCGCTGGCCACCCGCCGGGCGGCGGACTTCTACGCCTCCCTCGGCTACCGGGAATCCGCTGCGTACTTCAAGAAGGCGCTCACCGATCCGTGATCGGCCGTCGGGTCAGGACGCGCTGGTCGCGTCGTCGACCTGACCGACGAGCTCCTCGATGATGTCCTCCAGGAACAGGATCCCGGTCACCCGGCCCTCGTGGTCGACCGACCGGGCGACGTGCGATCCGTTGCGCCGCATCGACGCGAGGCCGTCCTCCAGGTCGGCATCCCGCAGCACGGCGGTCAGTCGCCGGATCCGCTTGGCGGGAAACGGCTCGCTCGCAGCCCTGCCGATGGACAGGTCCATCACGTCCTTGAGGTGGACGTAGCCGGCCGGCTCACCGTCGGCATCGAGCAGGATGTAGCGGGAGTAGCCGTGCTCAGCCAGCGCCAGCTGCACCTGGTCGGGTGTCGATGTGCACGGCAGGGCGACGATCTGGGCCATCGGCACCTCCACGTCGTGCACCTTCTTGGCCGTGAACTCGAACGCGTTGGACAGCGCGCCGGTGGTGTCGGAGAGCACCCCTTCGCGGGTCGACTGGTCCACGATGGCGGCGACCTCGTCGAGGGTGTAGGTGCTGGTCGCCTCGTCCTTGGGCTCCACCTTGAACAGCCGCAGGACTCCGTTGGCCATGGCGTTGAGAGCCCAGATGATCGGCCGGAACAGCCGGGACACGAAGACGAGGGGCGGCGCCAGCATCAGCACGGCCCGGTCCGGCACCGAGAACGACAGGTTCTTCGGCACCATCTCGCCGAACACGACGTGCAGGAAGGTCACCAGCACCAGGGCGATGACGAAGGCGAGCACGCTGATCACGTCAGCCGTCAGGGACGTCAGTCCGAGGGGTACCTCCAGCAGGTGGTGGATGGCCGGCTCGGACACGTTCAAGATCAACAGCGAGCAGATCGTGATGCCCAGCTGGCTGGTGGCCAGCATCAAGGTGGCGTGCTCCATGGCGTACAACGATGTCTGGGCGGCCTTGCTGCCAGCCTCCGCCTTCGGCTCGATCTGCGAGCGACGGGCCGAGATGACGGCGAACTCCGCACCCACGAAGAAGGCGTTGAAGACCAGCAGGACGAAGAGGGCGATCAGTCCAGGAGCGTACTCACCCATGGTCGGCCTCCTTACGTTGGTGGCCCCTGAGCTGATCGATGATCACGTCGTGTTCGCTCTCGCCGGGCTCGGCCTCGATCGGGGTGAACCGCAGCCGGTCGACGCGGTGGCCGTCGACCCGCTCGACCCGGAGGATGCCGTGGTTGACCTCGACCTCGTCCCCGACCTCGGGGATCCGATCCAGCTCGTCGGTGACGAAGCCGGCCACCGTCTCGTACTCTGCGTCCACGGGCACCTTGATCCCCGTCCGCTCGATCAGCTCGTCCGGTCTCAACGAGCCGTCGAAGATCACCGCCCGGCCGTCTCGGATGGTCCCGGTCCGGGACCTGTCGTGCTCATCAAGAAGATCACCGACGAGCTCCTCGACCAGGTCCTCCAGGGTCACGACCCCGTCGGTACCGCCGTACTCGTCGGTGACGATGGCGATCTGGAACCCGCCCCGTCGCAACAGCCCCAGCAGGGTGTCGGCGCCCATCGACCGCGGCACGAACAGGGGTTGCACGGCCAGCTCCTCGGCTGTCGCCCCGTCCCGGTCGGCGGCCGGCAACGCGAAGGCCTGCTTCACGTGGACGACGCCGCGGATGTCGTCGGAGTCGGCACCGATCACGGGGAATCGGGAGAAGCCGGAGCGCTGGGAGAGGGCGACGATCTCGGTGGCGGTGTCGCCGTGGTGGACCTTGGTCATCCGAACCCGCGGCGTCATCACGTCCTCCGCGGAGTGGTCGGAGAAGCGCAGGGTCCGGCTGAGCAGCGTGGCGTGATCCTGGTCGAGCAGTCCCTCCAGCGCGGAACGACGGACCAGCGAGCTGAGCTCCTCGGCCGAACGAGCCCCGGAGAGCTCTTCCTTCGGCTCGATGCCCATGGCCCGGATCACGGCGTTGGCGGTGTTGTTGAACAACAGGATCAGCGGCTTGAACACGGTGGTGAAGAACGTCTGGAACGGCACCACGACCTTGGCGGTGGCCAGCGGCAGCGCCAGGGCGAAGTTCTTCGGGACCAGCTCGCCGAGCACCATGGACAGCAGCGTGGCGAACGCCACACCGACGATGGTGCCGATCCACGGGATGCTCGCTTCGGGCAGCCCGAGGGCGGTGAGCGGACCGGCGAGCAACCGGCTGATCGCCGGCTCCATCGTGTAGCCGGTCAACAGCGTGGTCAGCGTGATGCCGAGCTGGGCCCCGGACAGGTGGGTAGAGGTGATCTTGAGAGCGTTGATGGTCAGCCCGAGGCCGCTCTCACCACGCTTCTGCCGTCCCTCGAGATCGTTGCGATCGAGGTTGACCAGGGCGAACTCGGAGGCGACGAAGAACCCGGTGCCGACGGTGAGGATCAGGCCGACCAGGACCCAGAGGAGATCAAGCGCCATGGTCGGCGGACACGAGAAGCCCGGCGCGTCCGGGGTGGGGACTTCGAGGGCGGGGTTCGGGCGGCGCGGGGTCGTCCATAGTTCGTCTGAGTTTAGTCGAGGTTCGGCGGGCGTTCTGGCGCTCCTTAGGATGTGCGGGTGCGAGCAGCCGACGCGTGTCCCGGCGTCCTCCGGCCCCATCGGGCCGAGGACGGCGCCATGGTGCGGTTGCGGCTGCCCGGTGGGCGGGTCTCCGCGGCCGCCCTGCGACGGTTGGGCGAGTTGGCGGCGGCGTACGGCAACGGCATCCTGCAGCTGACCTCGAGGGCCGGGGTGCAGCTGCGCGGGCTGCCCGATCCCCTGCCGGCCGCCTTCGTCGACGCCGTGGTCGCGACCGGGGTGCTGCCCACCGTCAGCCACGAACGGGTCCGCAACATCGTCGCCTCGCCGCTGACCGGGCTCTCCGGAGGTCGGTCCGACGTGGGCCCCCTCACGGTGGCCCTCGACGCCGGGCTGGTGGCCGAAGCGGCGCTGGCCGAGCTGCCGGGCCGCTTCCTGTTCGTGCTCGACGACGGGCGGGGTGACGTGGTCGAGCTGACCTTCGACCTCGGCTACCAGGCAGGAGGACCCGACGGCGGGTACGTGCTGGTGGGCTCCCCCGAGCGCGGGCTGCCGGTGCGGACCCTGGACGTGGTGCCGACCCTGCTCCGGCTGGCGCTGGCGTTCGCGACGGCCCGGGTGGCCACCGGGGTGTGGCACGTGGCCGAGCTACCCGCCTGGGTCGACTCACTCGGTCTGGAGCCGGTCCGACCGGTACGCGGTCTCGCGGCCACTCCCCTGGGCCGGATCGGCACGGTCGCCTCGGTGTCGGTGCCGTTGGCCCGGTTGACCCTCGACCAGGCTCGGCTGATCGAGGAGGTGGTGTCCGGGGGTCCCGTGGTGATCACTCCGTGGCGTGGGCTGGTGCTCCCGGACTCCGCCGGACGCCTCGACGAGCTCCGGGCGGCCGGCCTGGTGATCGACGACGACACGGCGTGGGCCCAGGTCAGTGCCTGTGTCGGAGCGCCCTTCTGCGCGCGGGCCCGGATCGACACGACCGAGGTCGCCCTGGCGCTGGTAGCCGCCGGCGGCCCCTTGGCGCGAACCCACGTGTCCGGGTGCGAGCGTCGCTGCGGCGCTCCGACCGGGAATCATCGGGATCTGGTGGCGCCGAGCCTGGCCGAGGCGCTCGCCGGCGAAGTCCGAGCATGAGAAGGCCGACGAGACGGTACGACTACCTGGACGACCCGACCGCCATCTACCGGGCCTCCTTCGCGACCATCCGCGCCGAGGCCGATCTTTCGAAGGTGCCGGCCGACGCGGAGAAGGTCGTGGTCCGGATGATCCACGCCAGTGGGGACCCCGGGCTGGTCAGCGACGTCGAGACCCATCCGCTGCTGGTCTCCTCGGCTCAGAGCGCGCTGCGGGCCGGTGCGCCGATCTTCACCGACGCCGAGATGATCGCCTCCGGGGTGACCCGCCGCCGCCTCCCGGCCGGCAACCAGGTCCGCTGCCTGCTGCACGATCCCCGGGTCACCGAGCTGGCCACCCAGTGGGCGACCACCCGCTCGGCGGCCGCAGTGTCCTTGTGGGGTGAGGATCTCGAGGGCGCCGTGGTGGCGATCGGCAACGCCCCGACCGCCCTGTTCGCCCTGCTGGAGCTGATCAGTGACGGCGGTCCGCGGCCCGCCGCGATCATCGGCATCCCGGTCGGCTTCGTCGGGTCCGCCGAGTCCAAGCTCGCCCTGGTCCAACATCCTGACCAGATCCCGTACCTGGTGGTGCACGGTCGCCGGGGCGGATCGGCGCTGTGCGCGTCGGCCCTGAACGCCCTGGCCCGGGAGGACGAGCTGTGACCGGCGGCACCCTGTATGCGGTGGGCGTCGGGCCGGGCGACCCGGAGCTTCTGACCGTGAAGGCGGCCCGGTTGATCGCCGGGGCGGACGTGATCGCGTACCACTCGGGGACCAAGGGCACCTCGATCGCCCGGTCGATCGTGGCCGGCATCATCCCGACCGGGGTGACCGAGGAGCTGTTGGCCTATCCCGTCACGGTCGGCCCGACCGATCACGCGGATGGCTACTACGGCGAGATCGAGGCGTTCTACGACGCGTCCGCGGCGCGGTTGGCCGATCACCTGTCGCAGGGGCGCACGGTCGTGGTGCTGGCTGAGGGCGATCCGCTCTTCTACTCCTCCTACATGTACCTGCATGATCGGCTGGCCGACCGGTTCCGGTGCGAGATCGTGCCCGGCGTGACCTCGGTCAGCGCCTCGTCCGCGGCGGTCGGGGTGCCCCTGGTCCGACACGAGGACGTGCTCACGGTGTTGCCCGGCACGCTGCCGGTGCCGGAGCTCGCCCGCCGGCTGGCGGGCGGCGATGCGGTGGTGGTCATGAAGCTGGGTCGCACCTTCGCCGGGGTCAGGGAGGCGCTGCGGCAGGCCGGCCGACTCGCCGATGCCGTCTACGTGGAGCGCGCCAGCACGGGCCGGGAGGTCGTCCGCCCGGTCGCCGAGGTCGATCCCGACGTGGTGCCGTACTTCTCCTCCATCGTCGTTCCAGGGGCCGATCGTCGGGCCGACAGCGGCGGACGCGTTCGTCGCGAGACGCCGGCCACGCCAAGTCAGGTCTCGGCCGACCGCACCCCGGCCGAGCTGCTGGTCATCGGTCTCGGTCCCGGTCCGGACCGCTGGGTCACCCCGGAGGTGACCGATGCGCTCGCCCTGGTCGATCACGTCGTCGGCTACGGCCCGTACGTGGACCGGGTGCCGCCACGTCCGGGTCTGCAGCGCCACGCCAGCGGCAACTCCGTCGAGCTGGACCGGGCCCGGTTGGCGTTGGATCTCGCGCTGCGCGGCGAGAAGGTGGCTCTGGTCTCGGGCGGCGACGCCGGGGTCTTCGGGATGGCGTCTGCCGCGTTCGAGGCCGTGGCGGGCGACCCGGCGTACGCGAGCGTGCAGGTGACCGTGCTGCCCGGGGTGACCGCGGCCCAGGCCGTCGCGGCTCGAGCAGGGGCGCCGCTCGGCGGCGACTACATCGTGCTGTCCCTGTCCGATCGGCTGAAGTCGTGGGAGGTGATCGAACGCCGGTTGCGGGCGGCCGCGACGGCCGACCTGGCGATCGCGCTCTACAACCCCGCGTCGCGCAGTCGGACGACGCAGGTGGCCGAGGCGCAGGCGCTGCTGCTCGAGCACCGCTCTCCGGCCACTCCGGTGGTGGTCGGACGCGACGTCGGTCGGCCGGGCGAGGACCTGAAGGTGACCACTCTCGGCGAGCTGGATCCGATGGTCGTCGACATGCGGTGCCTGGTGATCATCGGGGCGTCCGGGACCTCGGTGACGGGCGATCGGGTGTGGACCCGACGTTCGCAGGTATGACCCAGGGGCGCTGGGGACTAGTTTGTCCAGACATTTACCACTAGAGTCTGGCTCCGGAGCCAGCCATCGCTAGGTTGGCCGCATCCGCACTGAGGAGTGAGTTGAGATGAGCGTCGTCGTCGCCCACCAGGCATCCGCGATCGGGCACCTGACCCTGCAGGAGGCCGCCAAGGAGGCCAACCTGCGGCAGACCTCGCTGGCCGTCATCCACGTCGCCGAGGGTGTCGACCTCGATGTGGTCGAGGCGCACAAGGCGGGGGTTGGTGACGAGATCACCAAGGTGCTCGCCGAGGTCGGTCTCGATGACCTCGAGTGGACCCTGCAGGTGACCACCGGCGAGGACGTGTCCGAGGCCGTGCTCGATGTGGTCGCCTCCTTGGAGACCGAGCTGCTGGTCATCGGCGCCCGCCGCCGGAGCCCGGTCGGCAAGCTGTTCCTGGGCAGCGTGACCCAGAGCATCATCCTGCACGCCGACGTGCCCGTGCTCGTGGTGAAGTCGCCGGCCTCCTGAGCGCGAGCGGCCGGAGTCGCCGCCGGTGTGCTTGAGGACGAGGTCGGAGAGGCGCTCTTTCCTCTCCGACCGACGACGAAGTAGCCGGGTTCGAGGCGGCTCCAGCGAGTGCGGGAGATCAGCCCCCGAGGAAGACGTACCGCGCGATCAGCAGCAGAGCCACGACGTAGAGGATCGGGCTCACCTTCTTGCCCTCGCCGCTGAGCAGCTTGATCGCGCAGTAGGCGATCACGCCGAAGCTGACGCCGTTCGCGATCGAGAAGGTCAGCGGCATCAAGATCACGGTGAGGAACGCCGGTACGCCCTCGGACAGGTCGACCCAGTCGATGTCCTTGACCGCCTGCATCATCAGCGCCCCGACCAGGATCAGCGCGGGCGCGGTCGCCGCACCCGGCACCGCACCGGCGATCGGCCACAGGAAGGTCGACAGGACGAACAGCAGCCCCACCGTGCTGGCCGTGATCCCGGTCTTGCCACCTTCCTCGATGCCCGAGGCGCTCTCCACGTACGCGGTGGTGGTGGAGGTGCCGACGAAGGCGCCGAACATGGCCGCCAGTCCGTCCATCGAGAAGGTCAGACGCGCTCTCGGCATGTCGCCCTTGGCGTCCAGGTAGCCAGCCCGCTGAGCCAGGCCGGTCAGGGTGCCGGTGGCGTCGAAGAAGTCCACGAAGAAGAAGGTGAACACGACGCTGAACAGACCCAGTCCGAGGGCGGCACCGATGTCCAGCTGACCGATCAGGTCGGTGGGCCAGACCGGCAGACCGATGATGCCGTTGGAGAACCCGGCGAACGGCCCCAGGTTGCCGTCGGCCCCCGAGTACACCGGGATCCGGGTGATGATGGCCAGCAGCGAGGTGCCGACGATGCCGTACAGGATCGCGCCCTTCACCTTCTTGTACATCAGCACGGCGGTGCCGATCAGTCCGACGATCGCCAGCCACGCGGTCGGGGCGGTCAGCGAGCCGAGACCGACCAGGGTGGCCTCGTTGACCACCACGATGCCGGCGGACTTGAAGCCGAGGAAGGCCAGGAAGGCACCGATGCCGGCGGTGATCGCGAACTTCAGGCTGAGGGGGATCGCCTTGACGATGGCCTGCCGCGCTCCCGCCACGCTGAGGATGACGAACAGCACACCGGAGATGAACACCGCCCCGAGGGCCGTCTGCCAGGGATAGCCCATGGCGCCGACGACGGAGTAGGCGAAGAAGGCGTTCAGACCCATGCCCGGAGCTTGCGCGAACGGGTAGCGGGCGACGATGCCCATCGCCAGCGACCCGAAGGCAGCCGCCAGACAGGTGGTGGTCAGCAGCTGGTTGAAGCCGTTCGGGACGTCGATGGCGCTGGACAGCACCTGCGGGTTGACGAACAGGATGTAGCTCATCGTGAGCCAGGTGGTGAACCCGGCGCGGAGCTCGCGCGGGACGTTGGAGCCGTGTGCCGTGAGTCCGAAGTAGCGGTCGAAGCCGCTGATCGGTTTGCCGGCGGTGACGGGCTCGGGGGCCTTGGTCTGGGTCATGGGCGGAGCCTCTCGGGCGGACGAGCGGAGCTCATCGGGCGGTGATCATGGAAGGGACGAGCGCAGGACGGGCCGTGCTGGAGGCGGATGCGGTCAGGTGACGGCCGTCCACCCAGACCCCGGCGATGTCGGCCGGACCTCCGAGGGCGAACACCTTGGCCAGAGCCTCGGTGGCGTTGGGCGCGTGGCGCAGGACGATGTCGAGGGTGCTGTGCGGGGACGGACGCAGCCAGACGGCGTCGAAGCGCCGGCCGACCTCGAAGTCACCCACCCGATCTCCCAGTCCGAGCGCGAGAGCCCCGGCCCGGGTGGTCAGGTAGAGCAGGTGGGCCGGCGTCAACGGCAGCCCGTCGGGTCCGAGGAGCTGCTGGGCGAAGTAGGCCTGCAGGCCCTCCTTGATCAGGCAGAACCCGGTGCCGGCACCGACATCGGATCCCAGGGCCACGCCGACGCCGTACGCGTCGTGGCGCCGGAAGGGAAACAGCCCGCTGCCCAGGGCTGCGTTGCTGGTCGGGCAGTGGGCGACCCGGCACCCGGTGGCGGCCATCACCTCCAACTCGTGGTCGGTGGGATGGACGTTGTGGGCCAGCACGGTCCGGTCGCCGACCAGACCGTGGTGGTGGTAGGTGTCGAGGTAGTGGGACCGCTCGGGGAAATGAGCGGCGACCTGGTCGACCTCGGCCCCGTTCTCGTTGATGTGGCTGGTCAGCCACACCCCGTCGGCGGCGGTCAGCAGCTCGGCGCAGGCGTCCAGCATCGGTTCCGAGGCCGACAACGAGAACCGTGGGGTGACGGCGTACCGGAGCTTTTCCCTGCCATGCCAGCGATCCAGCAGCTCGCGCCCCTCGGCGACGGCCCGGGCCGGTGTGGTCAGCAGGTCAGCGCGCAGGATCCGGTCGCTGAGCACCTGCCCGGCGGTGATCCGCAGGCCGGTGCGCTCGGCTGCGCCGAACAGGGCGTCGACCGCGGTGGCGAAGTGGGAACCGAAGACCAGGGCCGTGGTGGTGCCGGCGGCGACCAGGCAGGACATCAGCTCCTCGGCCACGGCCACCGCGTACGTCTGGTCGGCCAGTCGGGCCTCCTCCGGGAGCGCACAGCGGTCGAGCCAGTCCAGCAACGGCATCCCCAGCCCACCGATGGCCCGCACCTGCGGGTAGTGGACGTGGGTGTCGACGAACCCGGGCAGCAGCAGGCCGCCGCTCAGGTCCTCGGTCTCCTCGCCCGGGTGCTCGGCCCGCAACCGGGCGTACGGGCCGCGGGCCACGATGACGCCGTCGGCGACCAGCAGAGCGCCGTCGTCCTCGGTCCGCAAGGTGCCGGCGGGATCGACGCTGCGGAACGGGTTCCCGACGACGTCCAGGATCGTCGACCGGTAGAGGGTCATCGGGACACCGGCCTGGGAGATCGCAGGGTCTGCATCAGGGCGGCGGCCACGGAGACCGCGATCACCGCCGGTTCCTTGCCGGCGATGGCGGGCAGACCGATCGGGCAGGTGATGGTGTCGATCCGCTCGGTCTCGTGGCCGCACTCGGCCAGGTTCGTGCGGAAGCGGGACCACTTCGCCGACGACCCGATCAGACCGATGTCGGCCAGCCGGCCCACCGGCAGGCGCAGCGCGGCGTCGCAGAGCGCGAAGTCCTCGGCGTGGTCGTGCGTCATGATCAACGCGTGGGAACCGGCCGGCAGTCGTTCCAGCACGGTCTCGCCGAGGATGGTCCGATGGACCTCGACGTCCGCGGTGCCGTCGACGATGTCCACGAGTCGTAGCGCTTCCAGCTCCTCGGTCCGGGAGTCGACCAGCAGCAGCCGCACGTCCCAGCGGGACACGATCCGGGCGATCTCGTAGCCGACGTGACCCACCCCGAAGATCGCGATGGTGGGCCGGGCCGGCAGCGGCTCGAACAGCACCGTCACCTCGCCGCCACAGCACTGCCGACCGAACTCGGTCTTCTCGTGCGGATTGAGCCGGGTGGTCACGATGGACACCTCGGCCGACGACTCGGTGATCATGGTCCGGGCTCGGGCGATGGCCGCCTCCTCGAGGTTGCCGCCACCGATGCTGCCCCAGGTCCGGGCCGGTCCCACCACCATCTTGGCGCCGGCGTCACGGGGCGCATGGCCCCGGACGGCGGTCACGGTGATCAGCACACCGGGCTGACCGGTGTCCCGCAGCTCTGTTGCTGCTCTCAACCAGTCCATGATCAGATTTCCGTGTCGGAGCCGGAGCGGGCGGCGTCGAGGGCCCAGTAGACGGCCTCCGGGGTGGCCGGGCTGGCCAGGTCGACCGAGGTGCCGGGCGGCCCGAAAGCCGCCGCCGCCTGCCGCAGCGCCTCGCGCACGCAGAAGGCGAGCATCAGCGGTGGTTCGCCGACCGCCTTGGACCCGTACACCACACCGGACTCGGTGCCCTTCTCGTACAGGTGGACGCGGAAGTCCTCCGGCATCTCCGAGAAGCTGGGCAGCTTGTACGTCGACGCCGCCTGGGTGTTCAGCCGACCCCGGTTCGGCCCGTCGCCGGTGTCCCAGCGCAGCTGCTCGAGGGTGAGCCAACCGGCGCCCTGGACGAAGCCGCCCTCGATCTGCCCGACATCGATCAGCGGCGACAGGCTGTCGCCGACGTCGTGCACGATGTCGGTGCGCAGGAACCGGTAGGCGCCGGTGAAACCGTCCACCTCGACCTCGGCCAACGCCGCCCCGTACGCGAAGTACTTGAACGGTTCGCCCTGCATCCGCTCGGCGTCCCAGTGCAGACCCTCGGTGCGGTAGAAACCGGCCGCCCACAACGAGACCCGCTGGAAGTAGGCGGCGCGCGCCAGCTCGGCGAAGGTGATCTCGCGATCATGGAACCCGATGCCGGTGACCACCCCGTCGTGGAAGCGCACGTCGGCGGGGTGGATGTTCAGCTTCCGCCCAGCCACCTCGGCCAGCCGCTCGCGGATCTGGTCACAGGCGTTCTTGATCGCCCCGCCGTTGAGGTCCGCGCCCGAGGACGCCGCGGTGGCGGAGGTGTTGGGCACCTTGTCGGTCCGGGTCGGGGCCAGCCGGACGGCCGACAGCGGCACCCCGAGTGCGGTGGCCGCCACCTGGATCATCTTGGTGTGCAGGCCCTGACCCATCTCGGTGCCGCCGTGGTTGATCAGCACCGAGCCGTCCTTGTACACGTGGACGAGGGCTCCGGCCTGGTTGAACGCGGTGAGGTTGAACGAGATGCCGAACTTGACCGGGGTGATGGCCAACCCGCGCTTGGTGTGCGGGTGCTCGGCGTTGAAGGCTTCCAGGGCGGCGAGTCGGGTCGAGTAGTCGGCCTTGTCGAGCAGCTGGGACCAGATGTCGGCCAGCCGCTCGGGATGGCGGACCGGCTGCCCGTACGGCGTCGACTGACCGGAGCTGTAGAGGTTGCGGCGCCGCAGCTCCTCGGCGGGAAGGCCGAGCAGCGGGGCGCAGCGGCCCAGGATGTCCTCGATCACGATCATGCCCTGCGGGCCGCCGAAGCCACGGAACGCCGTCTGGGACGTCTTGTTGGTCTTGGCGATCCTCCCGTGGGCTTCGATGTTCGGGATCCAGTAGGCGTTGTCGATGTGACACAGCGCCCGGGCCAGCACCGGCTCGGACAGGTCGAGACTCCAGCCGCCGTCGCTGGTCAGGGTGGCCCGCAGTCCGGTGATCAACCCGTCGTCGTCGAAGCCGATCTCCCAGCTGGCGTGGAAGGGGTGACGCTTGCCGGACATGGTCATGTCCTGGGTGCGGTTCAGCCGGAGTCGGACCGGGCGTCCGGTCAGGGTGGAGCCCAGAGCCGCGATCGCCGCGAAGCCGTGCGGCTGCATCTCCTTGCCCCCGAAGCCGCCGCCCATCCGCAGGCACTGCACGGTCACGGCGTGCGAGTCCAGCCCCAGCACGTGGGCGACGATCTCCTGAGTCTCCGAGGGATGCTGGGTGGAGCACTGGACGAAGATCTGGCCGTTCTCGTCGACCAGGGCCAGCGAGCAGTGCGTCTCCAGGTAGAAGTGCTCCTGGCCGCCGAACTCGAACTCCCCGGTGAACCGTTGGGTGGCCGCCGCCAACCCGGCCGCCGCGTCCCCCCGGGAGATCGTGCGGTGGTGGCCCTGGAACGACTCCTGCTCGATGGCCTCGGTGAGGGTCATCAGGCTGGGCAGCGGCTCGTAGTCGACCTCGATCGCCTCGGCCCCACGGCGGGCCGCGTCCAGGGTCTCGCCCAGCACCCAGCAGACGGCGTGCCCGTGGAACATCACCTCGGAGGGGAACAGCGGCTCGTCGTGCTTGATGCCCGCATCGTTGACCCCAGGCACGTCCTCGGCGGTCAGCACCCGGACCACCCCGTCGACGTCGTACGCCGGCTTGACCCGCAGGTCGGTGATCAGGGCCCGGGCGTACGGTGCCTGCACCGGCCAGGCGTGCAGCACACCGCTGGTGCGCATGATCAGGTCGTCGGTGTAGAGGGCGGCACCGGTGACGTGCAGGTTGGCCGCCTCGTGCGGCAGCTCGAGTCCGACCTTGGAGCCGGACGGGCGATCGGCCAGGGACCCGGTTGCGTGCGGGGTCCGTTCCTCCACCCCTGCTTGCCGCTGATCGAGGACCGTCATGCCACACCTCCGAGCTGCTGGGCCTCGTTCGTCTCGACGAAGAACTTGCGCACCGATTGGCCGAGCATCGCCTTGCGGAAGGCTGAGGAGGCACGATGATCATCCATCGGTGTCCCCTCGGTGGCCAGCACCGCGGCGGCGGCATCGGCCGTCTCGGCCGTCCAGGCCTTCCCTAGCAGGAAGTTCTCGGTCTCCGTGGCCCGCAACGGGGTGGCTGCTGCACCGCCGATCCCGATCATGATCTCGGCGATGCTGCCGTCGTCGGCGAGACTCAGTGCATACGCCACGGCGATGCTGGAGATGTCATCGAAGCGACGCTTGGCGATCTTGTGGAAGGCCGTCAGCGGGGCCAGCGGTCGCGGGATGACGATGCTGACGATCAGCTCGTCCGGTCGCCTCAGGGTCTGTCGGTAGCCGGTGAAGTAGTCGGCCAACCGGACCATGCGCTCCCCCGCCACCGAGGCCAGCACCAGCGACGCGTCCAGAGCCAGCAGCACGGGTGGTGAGTCCCCGATCGGCGAGCCGGTCCCCAGGTTCCCACCCAGGGTGGCCGAGTTGCGAATCAGCCGGGACGCGAACTGAGGGAAGAACGCGGCCAGCAGCGGCACCCGGCCGGCCAGCCGGGTCTCGATCTCCGACAGGGTCAGCGCCGCACCGAGGGCGATCGCCTCGCTGCCGACGTCGTACGTCCGCAGCTCGGGAAGCCGGTCGATGCCGATGCTGAGCTCGGCTCGCGCGTGCTTGAGATTGAGGTCGACACCCCAGTCGGTGGAACCGGCCACCAGCTTGGCGTCGGGGTGCCGGGCCAGCAGCTCGAGGGCCTCGGCCAGGCTTGCTGGGCGTACGTAATCACCGTGCGGGCCGGTGGTGGTGGCCGGGACCGGAGCCGGGGCGACGTCGGCGGTGCGGGTCAGCAGGGGGTCGGTCGGTGCCGGATCCTCCAGCGCGTACGCCGCGTCACGGATCGGACGGTAGCCGGTGCAGCGGCACAGGTTGCCGCTCAGTGCGTGCAGATCGAAGCCGTTCGGGCCGTGCTCGTGGTCGGCCGCCGGCGCCTCCCGGGCGTGCTCGGTCTCGGCGCCCGTGGCGGTGCCACAGCGCCCCCGACGGTAGAACTCGGCGGCCATCGAGCAGACGAAACCGGGAGTGCAGTAGCCGCACTGGGAGCCACCGCGGACCGCCATCTCCCGCTGGACGGGGTGCAGCGCCGTGGGGGTGCCGAGCCCTTCGGCGGTGACGACTTCCTGACCGTCGAGGGCGGCGGCCGGCACCAGGCAGGCGTTGATCGCCGTCCAGGTGCTGCGGTCGCCATCGGCATCGGGTTTGAGCACCACCACGGCGCACGCACCGCACTCGCCCTCGGCGCAGCCCTCCTTGGTGCCGGTGAGTCCGCCACCGCGCAACCAGTCGAGCAGGGTGGTCTCCCCGCCGACCTCACCGAGGGCACGGAACTCACCGTTGACAGACACCCGGGACACTGTCATCACGCTCCAATCCACGACACACCAAAGCGCCCCGACGGGGGGGCGCCGTTCTCCGCCATGGAGAACGGGTGCATGGTTCGAACGGCCTGGTCGTGACCCCAATCCGTCGGTTATCCATGCGAACGACGGGTGGAGCGTTGGTGGCAATGTAGTAGAGGAATGTTGCGAGCGCTAGACCCTGGTGAAAAGTGTCTTCCGCAATGCGGATCTCTTGCCGAGGTCAAAACGGCCTCGCCCGCAGTAATCCAGGTGCTCCGAGTCCCCCGCCGCCGCTATCGTCCTCGACGACCCGAGAGGAAGAGTTGATCATGGTGGAGCGCTTGGCGCCCAAGCTGCTGAGCTGGGCGTCGATCCTGGACGAGCAGACCCGCGCGCAAGCGGAGACCGCCGCCGGCATGCCCTTCATCCACCCGCACCTCGCGCTGATGCCGGACGCGCACCTGGGCAAGGGCGCGACGGTCGGTTCGGTCATCCCCACCCTCGGCGCGATCATCCCGGCCGCGGTCGGGGTGGACATCGGCTGCGGGATGGTGGCCGTCCGCACCCAGCTGGACGCCGAGACCTTCGCGCAGGATCGCGGCCGGCTGCGCCAGTCCATCGAGCGGGCGGTGCCGGTCTCGGCCGGCGGCTACAACCGTGAGCTGACCACCACGGCCGCCGGCCGGATCGCGGGGCTAGAGCGACGGCCGAGGAGGCGGGTTTCGACCCGTCCTCGTACGCACCGAACTGGCGGCTCCAGCTCGGCACCCTGGGCTCCGGCAACCACTTCATCGAGGTGACCGCGGACGAGACCGGCACCGTGTGGCTGTTCCTCCATTCGGGATCCCGCGGGGTCGGCAACAAGATCGCGATCCGGCACATCGCCGTGGCCGCCAAGCTCTGCGAGCTGTGGTGGATCCCGCTGCCGGACCGTGATCTCGCCTACCTGGTGGAGGGCACGCCCGAGTTCGATCGCTACCTCGCCGAGCTGACCTGGGCCCAGCACTTCGCCCTGCTGAACCGTGAGGAGATGATGGATCGGGTGCTCGACCGCGTACGGCACTGGCTGGGCAGTGAGGTCATCGAGCAGGAGCGGATCAACGCCACCACAACTTCACCGTTCGGGAGCGTCACTTCGGCAAGGACGTGTGGGTGTCTCGCAAGGGGGCGATCGGGGCCGGCCTGGGCCAGCCTGGTCTGATCCCGGGCTCGATGGGTACGGCGAGCTACGTGGTGACCGGCCGGGGCAACCCGGTGTCGCTGAACTCGTCGCCGCACGGTGCGGGACGGGCGTACTCACGCTCCAAGGCGCGCAAGACGTTCAGCCAGGACGATCTGCGGGCGGCGATGGTCGGTATCGAGTACCGCGACACCGCAGCCTTCGTGGACGAGATCCCGGCGGCCTACAAGGACATCGACCAGGTGATGGCCGATGCCGCGGACCTGGTCGAGGTGCGCCACATCCTGCACCAGCTGATCAACGTGAAGGGCGATTGAGCCGAGGGTCCGTGCCAGACTGACCGTCGGAAGTGGGAGCCGGTGGAGGGGCGCATGGCGGGATCCGAGGAGTCGGTGCGGCGTGGTCTACGTGCCCGCCTGACGGGCCCGACCATCCAGGGATGGGTCGTCGACGCCAATGACGGCATCATCGCCACCGCCGGTCTGCTCGAGGGCTTCGCCGGGGCCGGGGCCGGTGATCAGCTGTTGATCACCGCCGCCCTGGCCGCCACGATCGCCGGTGCGCTCAGTGTCGGAGGAGCCAAGTGGGCCGAGGCGGCAGCCGAGCGTGACGCCCAGCTCGCCACCGTCGCCTACGAGCAGCGGCTGCTCGCGGCCAACCCGGATGACGAGCTGACCGAGCTCGTCGAGCACTACACGGGCCGAGGGTTGACTCCTGATCTTGCTCGCGAGGTCGCTGAACAGCTGCACGCGGCCGACCCGCTGGCGGCCCAGCTCGAGACCGAGTACGGGATCGGCGAGATCCCGTCGGCGCGGGCTCCGGTGTTCACCGGCCTGGGGGCCGGCATCGCCTTCGCCGTCGGCTCCAGCATCCCGTTGCTGATCACCTTCGTGGCCCCGATCTCCCTGGACGCGATCGCGGTGCTGCTCGCCGTCGTCGTGTCGCTGATCATCACCTCGATCATCGCCGCCCGCTCCGCCTACCTGTCGGCCCGACGGACGATCATCCGGACGCTGATCGTCGGGCTGGGCACGTTGGGTGTCAGCTACGTCGCCGGTATGGTGCTGCTGCCACCGGCGGGCTGACGCGGCCCCGACTCGTGGCCGTTGCCGGCAGCGGCCCCGATGAATCCATGGCCTCGGGGCGGTCTTCCTTCGTATGCGAACTCTCGCCATCACCCAGAACATGACCCTGGACGGTGTCATCGACCTGACCGACGACTGGTTCTCCCCCGCCTCGGGTGACGACCAGAGCGACGTGCTCGAGGCGCTCCGGGACCAGGACACCCGCGCCGACGCCACCCTGCTCGGCCGGCAGACGTTCGAGGACTTCCGCAGCTACTGGCCGCTGCAGACCGACGACCAGACCGGCATCACGGCGTACCTCAACCAGGTCACCAAGTACGTGGTGTCCAGCACCCTCACGAAACCCGACTGGGAGAACTCGGTGATCTTGTCGGGCTCGGCGACCGAGGAGGTCGAGGCCCTCAAGGAGTCCGATGGTCTCGACATCGTGTGCACCGGCAGCATCACCCTGACCCATGAGCTGCTCCGGGCCGGACTGGTCGACGAGCTCCGGCTCTTCGTCTACCCCGTCGTGGTCGGGCGCGGCCGGCGGCTGATTCCCGAGGGCGTGGCCATCCGGGCGCTCGAGCTGATCGAGAACCGTTCGTTCCGCTCGGGCATCACCCTGCAGAGCTATCGCGTGGGCCGCTGAGATCGGCGCTGGGTGATCCGGGTGCCGTACAGGTGCGAGTCCACGAAGCCTTCGGCGCCCAGCGCCGGACCCACGATGATCACCGCGGCCAGTCGGAGCCCGGCGGTCTCGACCTGGTCGCCGATGTCGGCCAGGGTGCCGCGCAGCACCAGCTCGTCCGGCTGGGTCGCCCGCGAGACCACGGCGACCGGACACTCCGGCCCGTAGCAGGCGGCCAGCCGCCCAGCCAGCTCGCGCGTCCGCCGGATAGCCAGGTGCAGCACCAGGGTGGCCCCGGTGGCGGCCAGTCGCTCGAGCGACTCCGACGCCGGCATCGCCGTCGACGCCGCCTGCGTACGGGTCAGGATCACGGTCTGCGCGAGCTCCGGGACGGTCAGCTCGCGGCCCAAGATCGCCGCGGCCGCCGCGTATGCAGGCACCCCCGGGGTGACGTCCCACGGGACCCCTGCCCTGTCCAGCCGACGCGCCTGTTCGGCCAGCGCCGAGTAGAGCGACGGGTCGCCCGAGCAGAGCCGCGCGACGTCCTTCCCGTCCGCGTGCGCGGCCACCAGGTGCGCGGTGATCTCGTCCAGCGACAGCCCTGAGGAGTCGATCAGAGTGACGTCCGGCGGACAATGGGACAGCACCCCGGCGTCCAGGTAGGTGCCGGCATAGACGCAGACCGGCGACGAGGCGAGCAGCCGCACCGCCCGTACCGTCAAGAGATCCGCGGCTCCGGGACCGGCCCCGATGAAGTGCACGGTCACCGGCGCACCCCCGCCCCTCCGCTGACGCACTCCTCAATGCACTCACGCACGCGGAGCAAGGAGTGCGTGAGTGGTGAGAGGAGTGCGTCAGGGGGTGGGGTCATGAGCTCAGCCCGGTGTCTGCCCCGCGGACCGCGCTCCACTGGACCACTGCCCGAGCGGGTTTCCAGCCGTGGAAGCCACCCAGCGGTTCCAGCTTCTCCACCCCGATCCGGGCCAGCTCGCCACCGAACCCGCGCCAGGCCTCGAGCAGGATCTGCTCGGTCTCCACGGTGACGGCGTGCGCGACCAGGCGTCCGCCGGCCGGTAGCAGGTGCCAGCAGCGACGGATCAGGTCCAGGTCGGCTCCGCCGCCGACGAAGATCGCGTTCGGTTGGGGTAGCCAGTCCAGCGACTCGATCACGTCGGCGGTGATCACCTGGATGCCCGGTACGCCCAACCGGGCCGCGTTGGCGGTGATCCGAGCGGCTCGATCGGGGGTGCGGTCGATGGCGATCGCCCGGCAGCGGGGATCGGTCCGGGCCCACTCGATGGCGATGGATCCGGCGCCCGCACCGAGGTCCCAGAGCAGCTCACCGGGCACCGGGGCGAGCCGGGACAGGGCCGAGGCGCGCAGCTCGCGCTTGGTCAGCTGTCCGTCGTGGTCGTACGCGTCGTCGGGCAACCCGGCGCTCCAGCCGAGAGGGCGTGTGCCCGGCTCGGCCCGGCACTCCACCGCGACCAGGTTGAGGGCCGGCGCGTCGACCAGCCCGCCCGCGTCGGCGGCGATCGTCTGGGAGCGGCTCTCGGAGGTGGTGCCCAGGTCACCGAGCACGGTCAGCAGACTCGGCCCGTAGCCGGCCTCGACCAGCAGCGTGGCCAGCTCTCCGGGTGTCTCGGCGTCCGACGACAGCACGATCAGCCGCTGGCCGGGCGCGAGGTGCCGGCGGACCAGATCCAGGTCGCGGCCGACGACGGAGACCACCCGGACGGTCTCGCTGGCCCAGCCCAACCGGGCAGCCGCCAGGGCGACCGAGGAGACGGCGGGGTGAATCCGTACGGCGTCCGCGCCCAGCAGCTCGATCAGCGTGGAGCCGATGCCGGAGACCAGCGGGTCACCGCTGGCCAGCACCACCGTCCGTCGCCCCGCCCAACCGTCCAGGAGTCCCGGCAGTGCCGGACGCAGGGGGCTCGGCCAGGTCAGCCGCTCGGTCGGGCCCACGTCGGCCGGGACCAGATCGAGGTGTCGCCGACCGCCGATCAGGACCTCGGCGGAGTCGATCAGCGTCCGCGCCGCCTCACCGAGCTCGGACCAGCCCCCGGCCGGCACCCCGACGACGTCCAGCCGCATCTCGGTCACGGGCGGAGCCGGTCGGGAGTGAGGAGCGTCTCGCACCGACACGCTTTTCCGTCGGTGCGAGACGCGACGAACGAGCGACACTCGCGGAGACTCGTGGCCGCGGAGCGCGGAGCGCGACCGGTGAGCACGCCAACGACCCTACGTGACCTCGTGTGGGAGGATCAGCCACGGCGACAGGTGAGGAATCCAGGGCAGATCTGGAGCGGTCCCGCCACTGTGAAGCCCTCCGTCGGTCGACGGAGCGGTCAGTCAGAACATCCCTGTCGCTCGCCGCCGATGCCGGCGGTGACCCGACGACTGCGGGCGTGGACACCCGCGAGGAGGCCTTCACCGCTCGTGCGTACCTTCCCGTTCTCGGCCGTCGTCGGCTCCGACGACATGGCCCTCGCCCTGGTGCTGACGTCGATCTCACCCGAGGTCGGCGGGGTGCTCGTGCGCGGCGAGAAGGGGACGGCGAAGTCGACGATGGTGCGGGCGCTGGCCGCCGTGCAGCCCGATCAGCTCGTCGTCCACGGCTGCCGCTTCTCCTGCGACCCGGCCGATCCCGATCCGACCTGCCCCGACGGTCCGCACACCGACGTCGTCGCCGTCCGTCGACCGGCCCGGCTGGTCGAGCTCCCCGTCGGTGCCACCGAGGACCGGGTGATCGGCTCGCTCGACCTGCAGCAGGCACTCGGATCGGGCCAGGTGAGCTACGAGCCGGGGCTGCTGGCGGCGGCCCACCGCGGGATCCTGTACGTCGACGAGGTGAACCTGCTGCACGATCACCTGGTCGACCTGCTGCTGGACGCCGCGGCGATGGGACGGTCGACCGTCGAACGCGACGGTGTGTCGGTCGCCCACGCGGCCCGGCTCGTGCTGGTCGGCACCATGAACCCCGAGGAGGGCGAGCTGCGGCCGCAGCTTCTTGACCGGTTCGGGCTGACGGTCGAGGTCGCGGCCCCCCGGGACCCCGCGCTGCGCTCGGAAGTGGTCCGGCGGCGGCTCGCGTACGACGCCGACCCGGCCACCCTGATGGCCCGGTTCGCCGATCAGGAGGACGCGTTGCGGTCACGGCTGGCGTCCGCGCAGGAGCGGCTCGATCGGGTCGATCTGTCGGACTGGGCCCTGACCAAGATCGCCGCCGTCTGCGCCGGCTTCGAGGTGGACGGTATGCGCGCCGACATCGTGACCGCGCGGGCCGCGGTGGCCCATGCGGCCTGGCACGACCGGACCCACGTGACCCGAGCCGACATCCGGGCCGCCGCCCGGCTGGCTCTGCCCCACCGGCGTCGCCGGAACCCGTTCGATGCCCCCGGCCTGGACGAGGAGCTCCTCGACCGGTTGCTCGGGGACGACGACCTCGAGCCCGAGCCCGAACCGCCGACCCCGGAGCCCCCGGCCACCGATCCGGACTCGTCGACACCGGACGACAGCGACGGACCGGTGACACCGCCCGCGGGCAGCGAGTCGGTCGAGACCCGCGCCGAGGGAGCGGACCGGAGCGAACCCGCCGACGGCCCCGCCGGGCAGCCCGGACAGCCGGCGCCGGTGAGCGTCGCACAGGCGGATCAGCCGTACCGGGCGCGGTTGCTGACCGTCCGCGGCACCGGTGAGGGGGAAGCCGGTCGCCGGAGCCGGGCCCTGACCAGCGTCGGAAGGACCGTCGGCGCCACCCCGGCCGCCGGCAGCCGGCTGCACTTCCCGGCCACGGTCCGCGCCGCCGCCACCGAGCAGCAGCGGCGCGGTCGGCAAGCCGGGAACCGGTTGCTGCTCGCTCGCCGCGACCTGCGGACCGCGGTGACGGAGGGACGCGAGTCCAACCTGGTGCTCTTCTGTGTCGACGCGTCCGGGTCGATGGCCGCCCGGAAGCGGATGTCGGAGGTGAAGACCGCCGTGTTGTCGCTGCTGCTAGACGCCTACCAGCGCCGCGACAAAGTCGGTCTGGTCACCTTCCGTGCCGGTGAAGCCACTCTCGCGCTCCCGCCCACGTCGTCGGTCGAGGTGGCGGCCCGACGTCTGGGGGAGGTGCCCAGCGGAGGCCGTACACCGTTGGCCGAGGGCCTGCTGTGCGCGGCGGACACACTGCGCTGGGAACGGATCCGCGACCCCCGTCGGCGGCCGCTGCTGGTGGTGGTCACCGACGGCCGGGCCACCTCGGGGCCGGACGCGTTGGCTCGATCGCGTCAGGCGGCGACGTACCTCCGCACCATCGGGATCGACACCGTGGTGGTGGACTGCGAGTCCGGACGGATGCGTCTGGGGCTGGCGCGCGGACTCGCCGAAGACCTGCAGGCGCAGTACGTGAAGCTGGCCGAGGTCAACGCCGAGGCGTTGGCCGGGGTGGCCACCACTGGACGGGACGTCCTCGCGAACGCGGGCAGTCGTCGGGGTGCGGCATGAAGGGCGCGGTTGAGACTGTTCCCGCGGACGGCCTGACCACCCGGCAACGCCGCAACCGGCCGCTGTTGATCGTGCACACCGGCGACGGCAAGGGAAAGTCGACCGCGGCGTTCGGACTCGCGCTCCGGGGCTGGAACCAGGGCTGGCCGATCGGGGTCTTCCAGTTCGTCAAGTCCGCCAAGTGGCGGATCGGGGAGCAGACGGCGCTGGAAACCCTTGCCGAGGTGCACGCCAGGACCGGCGCCGGAGGACCGATCGAGTGGCACAAGATGGGTTCCGGCTGGTCATGGTCGCGCAAGACCGGATCCGATGATGATCATGCGGCGGCTGCCGCCGAGGGTTGGGCGGAGATCAAGCGAAGACTGGCGACCGAAGCCCACACCCTCTACGTGCTGGATGAGTTCACCTACCCGATCGCCTGGGGCTGGATCGACGTGGACGACGTGGTCACCACGCTGGCGGAGCGACCCGGCCACCAGCACGTGATCATCACCGGCCGTCGGGCCGATCCCAAGATCATCGAGATCGCCGATCTGGTGACCGAGATGACCAAGATCAACCACCCGTTCGATCAAGGCCAGAAGGGTCAGCGGGGCATCGAATGGTGACCAAGCCCTCGTCCGGTACCGCACATCGGCTGCCGCGGCTGGTGATCGCCGCACCGGCATCGGGTCACGGCAAGACCACCGTGGCCACCGGTTTGCTGGCCGCGCTGCGGGCCGACGGGTTGGAGCCGGCCGGTTTCAAGATCGGGCCGGATTTCATCGATCCCGGCTACCACGCGCTGGCCACCGGCCGCCCCGGCCGGAACCTGGATCCCTTCCTGTGTGGGGAAGACCAGCTCATACCGCTGCTCTTGCACGGTTCCGAGACCCCGACCCCCGCGGATGTGGCGGTGGTCGAAGGCGTGATGGGGCTGTTCGACGGGCGAATCGGTGCGGACGGCTGGGCCTCCACCGCCCACGTGGCCCGGGTGATCGCCGCCCCGGTGGTGATGGTGCTGGACATCTCCCAGGTGTCGCGGACCGCCGCGGCCTGGGTGCACGGTCTGCACACGTTCGACCCCGACACCCGGATCTCCGGGGTGATCCTGAACAAGTCGGGATCCGTACGCCACTCCGACGAGGTCGTCTCGGCCCTGGAAGCGACCGGGATCCCGGTCCTCGGGGTGCTGCCCCGGGACGCCGGCATCGAGGCGCCATCACGGCATCTCGGTCTCGTTCCGGTGGCCGAACGACCCGAGGCGGCGGCGGCGCTCGACCGGTTGGCGACCCAGATCGCGGCGCACATCGACCTGACCCAGGTGCTGTCGATCGCCCACTCCGTGCCCCCGCTCGTCGGGACTCCCTGGGATCCGTCCCGGCTACCCGGCTTCGGCCTGGAGAACGCCGACAACTCCATACGACCGGTGGTCGCGGTGGCCGGAGGGCGCGCCTTCACCTTCCGGTACGCCGAGACGACCGAGCTGCTGACCGCGGCCGGGCTGCAGCCGGTGATCTTCGATCCCGTCACCGACGACGCGCTGCCCGCGGGAACGGCCGGGATCTATTTGGGTGGTGGGTTTCCCGAGGTGCACGCTGCCGAGCTGGCCGGCAACGCATCCATGATCAGTGCGATCCGGCAGGCCATCACGGCGGGCGTCCCTACCGTGGCCGAGTGCGCGGGACTGCTGTATCTGTGCTGCACGGTCGACGGCGTACCGATGGTCGGTGCTGTCGACGCCGACGCGGCGATGTCTCCGGGGTTGACGCTGAGCTATCGCACCGCGGTGGCCGATCATGATCATCTTCTCGGGGCCGCCGGACGCCGTGTGACCGGGCACGAGTTCCATCGGACCACGATGACACCGGCCGCCGGAGCCAGATCCGGCTGGCTGTTGGACGGCGTTCCCGACGGCTTCTCCCTCGATCCGGCGGGCACCGGGGCGCCGACTCTGCACGCCTCGTACCTGCACACCCACTGGGCCGGTCACCCGACGCTGGCGGCCCGCTTCGCCGACGCCATCCACACGTACGCCAGCCGCGGGCCGGCCCGACTTCTGGAGCAGCGGCACGAAATGTGCACACTGCCGGCACAAAAGTCGGGGCGGCCGGACCACAGGCACGAGGACCTGGACCACCACGGGGACGCCGACGTCGCCGAGGGGCTGGTCGATCTCGCGGTCAACGTCCGCCTCCCGACCCCACCGGAGTGGCTGGCCGGGGTGATCCGGGCCAGCATCGACGATCTGGCCGCCTATCCCGATCCTCAGCGGGCTCGGGCCGCGATCGCCGACGCCCACGGCGTACCGGTCGAGCGGGTGCTGCCGTCGGCAGGCGGCGCCGAGCTCTTCACCCTGCTGGCCCGGGCCCGGCGGTGGACGGCACCGGTGGTGGTGCATCCGCAGTTCACCGAGCCGGAGGCGGCGCTTCGGGCGGCCGGCCACCACCCCCGTCGGGTGATTCTCTCTACCCACCACGGGTTTCGCCTCGATCCCGAGCTGGTTCCGGCCGACGCCGATCTGGTGATCATCGGTAACCCCACGAACCCGACCGGGGTGCTGCACCCGGCCGAGATCCTGCATCGACTGACCCGCCCAGGCCGGCTGCTGGTGATCGACGAGGCGTTCCTGGACGCGGTGCCAGGCGAGCCGGAGTCACTGATCAGCAGCTCCGCCATGGACGGTGTCATGGTGTTCCGATCGCTGACCAAGACCTGGGGTCTGGCCGGACTGCGAGCCGGCTACGCCGTCGGCGATCCGTCCGTGATCACGGAACTGGCGCGGCAGCAGCCGCCCTGGTCGGTGTCCACCCCGGCCGCCGCGGCCATGATGGCCTGTCTGTCCGCGATCGCGCGCACCGTCGCCGCCACGGCGGCCGAGGAGATCGCCAGGCGCCGCGATCACCTGCTGGCCGGACTCACCGATCTGGGTCTGGCGGTCGTGCCCGCTTCCCGAGCACCCTTCCTGCTGGTGGATTCCCACGGCTGGCTGCCCGGCGATCGGGTGCCGGGGAGCCTGCGCGTACGGCTGCGTGAGCGAGGTTTCGCGGTCCGCCGGGGCGAGACGTTCCCTGGACTGGGGGCGGACTGGATCAGGATCGCGGTCCGCGACGAGGAGACCACCGACACCTTGATCAAGACCCTGCGGACGATCCGGGAGGAGTCGTGAGGGTCCCTGATCTGGACGTCGCCGGCCGGCAGGTCGTCGTCTGCGGTGGTTCGCCGGCGGTGCTCGGAGTCATCACCGACCTGCACGCCGCCGGTGGGTTGATCACCGTGTACGCGGCCGCCGTGCCCACCACGGTGCGGGATCTGGCCGACCGCTCCTTGCTCACCTGGCACCGGCGCGCTTGGTCCGAGACCGACCTGGCCGAGGCGGCACTCGTGGTCCCGGCGGCCGGGGATCGGGCCGAGAACGACCGGATCAGCGCGGCGGCCCGGGCGTCCGGGCGGCTGTCTCTCCTCCTGGCCGATCAGGACCTCGCCGGCGACCGGACAGGGGTCGGCCACGTCACCCTGGTCGGTGGGGGTCCCGGCGATCCCGGTCTCCTCACGGTGGCCGGCCTCGCGGCGATCCAGAACGCTGATGTGATCATCTGCGACCGGCTCGCACCCCTGGCGGTGCTCTCGCAGGCACCGGCCGGGGTGGAGGTGATCGACGTCGCCAAGATCCCGCGTGGTGAGTACACGCCGCAGGAGCGGATCAACGAGCTCTTGGTCGAGCACGGCCTCGCGGGCCGACGGGTCGTCCGATTGAAGGGTGGCGACAGCTTCATCTTCGGCCGCGGCGGCGAGGAGCTACTGGCCTGCGCCGAGGCCGGGGTACCGGTCACCGTGATCCCCGGAGTCAGCTCCGCGATCGCGGCGCCCGCCCTGGCTGGCATCCCGCTGACCCATCGCAGCCTCACCCAGGGCGTGACCATCGTCTCCGCGCACCTGCCTCCAGACCACCCCGGCAGCACCCTGGACTGGTCCGCCCTGGCTCGGGCCAACACCACGCTGGTGATCATGATGGGGGTCGCCACCCTGCCCGCGGTGTCGACCGAGCTGGTCGCCCAGGGGATGGATCCAGCCACCCCCGCCGCCACCATCGCCGACGCAGGATTGCCGTCCCAGCGCAGTGTCCGGGCCACCCTGGCCACGATCGCGGCCGAGACGACGGCAGCCAAGATCACACCGCCCGCCATCACCGTGATCGGGGCCGTGGCCGGCTTCGTGGTCTGAAGTCTGCCCGAAGGGGCACGCTCAGCCGACAGAAACCGGATTAGCGTTGACTCCTCATCCACCTCCCGAGGAGACATCGTGGTCGCGAAGATCGTCGTCCTGTACGGCCATCCGCAGGACGCCGAAGCGTTCGACACCTACTACGGGCACACCCACGCCCCCATCGCCAAGGCGGTGCCGGGCCTCACCTCGTTCACCACCAGCGTCGGTCCGGTCGGTACGCCGGCGGGGCCGTCGGACTACCATCGGGTCGCCACGCTGTCCTGGGACTCGATGGCTGACCTGCAGGCGGCCTTGAGCACGGCCGAGGGTGGCGCCGCTGCCGGCGACGTGGCGAACTTCGCCACCGGTGGAGCCACGATGCTCGTCTACGAGGAGCGCGACGCCTGACCCGACTCAGCGGGTCCCGCCCGCGGCCCGGATGCTCTTACCGAGCGTCAACCCCACCAACCTCGAGACGAAGAGCGCCACGTACGCGAGTCCGGCGAGCTGCTCGATCATCACCACCGAGCGGGCGTGCGCGGTGATCGGCACGATGTCCGACAGCCCGGTGCTGGACAGGTTCGTGAACGAGAGGAACAGCAGCTCGACCCAGGTGCGCTGGTCGGTCGGGTGGACCGCGGCGGTGAAGCAACCGGGTTGGAGCAGCTGCAGCGCCGTGAACACGTAAGCGAATCCCCAGGCCACCAGGGTGAAGGTCGCGCCGACGGCGAACAGCTCGTCCGCCGTCACGTACGCGTCGGCGAGCATGTAGACCATCAGGTTGCCCGCCGCCCAGAAATAGAACAGGGCGTGGAAGACCGCGGTCAGCAGGGCCAGCCACCAGGTGTGATGCAGGCCATCGGCGATCGACAGTCCGGACGCCGCGACGCCGAGGCCGATCGAGATCCAGACCCGCCCGGCGGAGGCCCGTACGGACCAGATGGCCAGCGCGAGCACCAGCGTGCTGAACGCCTCCAGCAGGATCCGTCCGACTCCGCTGTCCTCCCAGAACGGGTAGAGGAGCACCCCGACCAGCTGCACCGTGAGCAGGATCGCCGAGGGGTGCCGGAAGATCAGGCGACCGAGGGCCGGGGTGGCCGCAGCGTCGCTCACCCGCGAGAGGCTACCTCGCCACGATCCTCCTCTCCACGATCCTCGCCGAGCCGATAGAGTGCACGAGTTCGACGGAGGACTGGAAGTCGGTGGGATTCCGACACGGTCGCGCCACTGTATGGGACACCGGCAGCACAGCTGCCGAGGGACCGAGTCAGACCCGCCTCCGACAAGTTCCCGACACCGGGTCGCCGCAACCCAGGAGGACACATGACCAACATCGCCAGCGCAGCCGACCGCGCCCAGAGCGCCCCGGGCGCCGTCGCCGTTCCGCAGCTCTCCGTCCGGCAGGTGCTGCCGTGGCTGTTGTTCGCCGCGCTGCTCGCCGTCGTCGGTCTCTACTTCGTCTCGGCCGAAGAGGGCGCCACCACCCTGATCGCCGGCAACGCCGTGCACGAGTGGGTACACGACAGCCGCCACCTGCTCGGCTTCCCGTGCCACTGAGCCCGGCCATGAGTGCCCGTGACTTCCTGATCCGCGGACTGCTCGCCGGACTCGTCGCCGCCTTCGCGGCCTTCGCTGTGGCGTACGTGGTCGGCGAACCGCCGGTGCGTGCGGCGATCGCGCTGGAGGATTCCGCCGGCGGTCACAGCCACGGCACCGAAGCGGCCGAGTCCACCGAGCACGCCGAACCGGAGGCCGCCGCGGCCGGTGAGGTCGAGGTGCCGCGCTCCCTGCAGTCGACCCTCGGCCTGCTGACCGGCCTGCTCGTCGCCGGAGTCACCCTGGGCGGGTTGGTCGGGGTGGTCAGCGCCATGGCGATGGGGCGCTTCGGACGACTCACGCCACGGTCGACGACCTTGGCGGTCGCGGCCATGGCCTTCGTCGCGGTCTACGTGGTGCCGTTCCTGATCTATCCTCCGAACCCACCGGCGGTGGGCAGCGGCGACACGATCGGCATGCGCAGCGCGCTCTACTTCATCTTCCTGGCCATCTCCCTGATCGCGGCCGTGACCGCCGTGCTGGTCGGGCGTCGGTTGCGGCAGCGGGTCGGCGGCTGGCACGCGGCGCTGATCGGCGTCGCCGGGTACGTGATCGCGATGCTGGTGGTGATGACGCTGATGCCGCACTACAACGAGGTGCCGGACACGTTCCCGGCCTCGGTCCTGTACGACTTCCGCCGGGCCAGCTTCCTGACCCAGTTCACCCTCTGGACGGTGCTCGGAGTGGTGCTGGCCGAGCTCGTCGGTCGACTGTCGCGTCCGGCGTCCTCGCCGGACCGCGCGCTCGCCGACGTCCGCGGCTGACCGCCGGAGCTCTCGGATGCAACAACCACAACGATCCACACCGCCCTCGGCAGAGGTCGCTCAGCAGGCGCGCGAGCGCGTCGCCACCCTGGCCAAACCGACCGGGGCGCTCGGGCGACTCGAGGATCTCGCCGTCTGGTGGTCGTCCTGCTCGGGTGTCTGCCCGGCGGCGCCGCCCGCGAACGTACGGGCGGTGGTGCTGGCCGGTGACCACGGGGTGACGGCCGTCAGCTCCGGGGTGTCGGCGTACCCGCGGGAGGTCACCGCCGCCATGGTCGGTGCCTTCGTGGCCGGGGTGGCGGGCGTCAGCGTCCTGGCCCGGCAGCACGGCGTGTCCGTCCGGGTGCTCGATCTCGGAGTCGACGCCGACCTGGTCGATCTGCCCGAGGTGAGCGGCCACAAGATCCGACGGTCGTCCGGTGCCATCGACCGCGAGGACGCGCTGACCACCAACGAGACCGAACGCGCACTTGCCGCCGGCGCCGCGATCGCCGCCGAGGAGATCGCTGCCGGGGCCGACCTGTTGATCATCGGCGACATGGGCATCGGCAACACCACCCCGGCAGCCTCGTTGATCGCGGCCACGTTCGGGCTCCCCGCGGCTGAGGTCACCGGTCGCGGCACCGGGATCGACGACCTGGCCTTGACCGCCAAGACGGGGCTGATCCAGCGCGCCCTGGACCGTGCCGGCACCCGGGTCGCCGACCCGGTGACCCGACTGGCCGCGCTCGGCTCGGCGGACATCGCCGCCGGGGTCGGGTTCCTGGTCGCCGCGGCCCGCGCCGGCGTACCGGTGCTGCTCGACGGCATCGTCTCGCTGGCCGAGGCGGCTGTGGCCGAGGACCTGGCGCCCGGCTGCATGGCCTGGTGGGCTGCGGGCCATCGATCCACCGAGCCGGCTCAGCAGCTGGCCACCGAGAAGCTTGGGCTCGTTCCCCTCCTCGATCTGGGACTGCGGCTCGGCGAGGGCAGCGGAGCCGTGGCAGCGGTGCCGCTGGTCCGGTCGGCCGCCCTGCTGCTGTCGGACATGGCGCTGCTCGCCGACCTCACGTGAGCTGGGGGTCGGCCTGGCGGTTGGCGGTCGGCACCTTGACGGTCCTCCCGGTACGCCCGCCCGACGTCGTGGACCGTACGGTCGCGGGCCGGGCGATGGCCCTTGCGTCGCTCGCGGTACTGCCGCTCGCCGTCGCCGCGGCCGGGCTCGGCTGGCTGGCGGGTCGGACCGGATGGCCACCGCTGCTGTCCGGGCTGGTCGTCGTCGCGGTCCTGGTTCTCGGCACCCGGGCCCTGCACCTGGACGGGCTGGCCGACACCGTGGACGGTCTCGGCTCCGGCCGAGAACGAGAACGTGCCCTGGAGATCATGCGCCGGGGTGACGTCGGTCCGATGGGGGTGGTCGCGCTGGTGCTCGTGCTGGGCGGTCAATCGGCCGCGGCGTCGGTGCTCGTCGCTGATGCCGGCGGTGCTGCCCTGCTGGTCGTGCTGATCGCCGCCTCCCGGGCCGCTCTGCTGATCGGCTGTCGGAGCGGGGTGCCGGCGGCCCGGCCCGGTGGTCTCGGCTCGGCGGTCGCCGGCTCAGTGAGAAACTCCGTGCTCATAGAGATCTGGGCGGTGACGGCTGTCGTCGTCGTCGCGATCGGGGTGCTGGTCGGTGTGGCCTGGTGGTGTGGGCTCGGCGCGGTGCTGCTCGGTGCCGGAGTCGCGTACGGGATCGTCCGGCTCGCCATCCGCCGACTCGGCGGCATCACCGGCGACCTGCTGGGGGCCACTGTCGAGCTCACGTTGCTGAGCATGCTGCTGACGGCGACCGTCGTCTAGGACGGGTCCTGGCCCGCGTAGTGCGGACCCATGGACGGCCAGTAGTCGGCGAACTCGGGCATCGGCCCGCCGTCCCTGGAGACTTCGAGCCGGTCCAGGTAGTACTCCCAGCCCGGTCCGATCTGCTCGGCCCGGTCGGCGGCGCCCAGATGATGGACGAAGGTGAGCCGGGTCCGCTCCGCGCCGATCGGCTCGAGCAGCACCTCGAGATCCCAGCCGCCGGCCTCGTCGACGGCCCGGACAGCCAATCGGGTCGGCGGCTCGCACGCCTCGATCGTCGCCTCCGACGTCGGGCTACCCTCTTCGGCGATCAGGGTGAGCGTGATCGCACCACCGACGCGGCCGTCACCGGTCCAGCTGGCGAACCAGCGGCCGGTGCGTTCGGACTCGGTCACGCTCGCCCAGACGTCGTCGACAGAACCGGGCAAGTCGCGAATCAGCACCAGGTCGCGGGAGTCCTCGGTCCGTCGGATGTCACCGGTGGGTGTGGGACTCATGCGATCTCCCTGGTCGTCGTCTCGGTGGGTGGGGTCTCCGTCTCGGGCGTGCTGGGCTGACTCGTCGAGCGGGAGCGGTCGCGTCGGGCGCGCCGCACCTCGGTGTCGAGGGCGTCGAACCGAGTCGACCAGACCTCCGTGGGCTCGGGCGCCGTCAGCCGCGAGAGCCAGTCGTGCAGCGGCTCGAGCCCTTCCCGGCTCAGGCGGTAGATCCGCCGTCGGCCGCTCACGTCGTCGCGGACCAGACCGGACTCCCGCAGGACCCGCAGGTGCCGACTGACGGCCGGCCGCGAGATGGCGAAACAGCCCGCGATCTCGCCGGCACTCAGGTCGCGGCGGGCGAGGCCGATCAGGATCTCCCGACGCACCGGATCGTCGATCGCCGCGAACACCTCCATGCCCAAAGCGTAACCTACAAGTTACGCTTCAGCGAGGCCTCCACGAGGATCCGTACGGACCGGTCGGCCGCGCTCGGCAAGGCGTCCACCGGGTGCCAGGCGAGATCATCGGACTCCGCGGTGATCCGGGCGACCGCGCCGTGCGGTGCGTACGCCCGGTACTGGACGTCGAGATGCCGGGTCGGCTTTCCCAGCGAGCAGGTGAGGGCGTGCACATCGAGTCGGACCGGAACCGGGTCGATCTCCAGACCGTCGATCCCCGACTCCTCGGTCGCTTCCCGCAACGCCGCGGCCAGCAGCGTGGGGTCGTCGGGTTCGCAGTGGCCGCCGAGCTGCAGCCACAGCCCGACCCGCGGGTGCAGGGTGAGCAGCGTGGCTGACCGATCGGCCGACAGCACCAACGCGCTGGCCGTCAGATGCCCCGGCTCGCACGAACGCCACATCGCATCGGCGCGCGCGGCGAGCAGACTCAGGTATGCCTCCGCGAGACTCTGCTGGTCCTTGCCCACGCCGGAACCGGCCCAGGCGGTCAGGACCTCGACGGCGTCCCTGTGTAGAGCGGTCGGGTGCAGTGTCGTCGGGTCCGGGGCAGTCAGCTGCGGGGCGGTCACCGGAGCCGGAGGTCCGGCATCCGCAGCTGGATGCCGTCGGTGCCGAGCAGGGTGCTCAGCTCGGTGAGGGTCGGTAGCGGCGCGGCCACCAGGGCTCTCGGATCCTCGCTGTTGCGGGCCTGGCCCAGCCGCGCCACCACCGGCAGGTGGATCGCCGAGGTGACCGGGGCATCGTCGGCCAGCCCGCTCAGCCGCCGCGCGATCCGGACCGCGTCGCGCAGCCCACCCAGCTCGTCGACCAGCCCGATCTCGTACGCGTCCCGCCCCGTCCAGACACGACCCCGGGCGAGCGGCTCGATGTCGGCCACGGTACGCCCACGACCGGCGGCCACCTTGGCCACGAAGTCGGCGTAGATGGCGTCCATCTCCGCGTTCAGTCGCTCGCGCTCGTCGTCGGTGAAGCCACGCCGAGTCGACCACATGCGTGCCCGGTCGCCGTGCTCGACCGCCCCCGTGGTCAGCCCGACCTTCTCCCACAGCTCGCTGGTCACGAACTTCCCGCCGAGCACGCCGATGGATCCGGTCAGCGTCGACGGCAGGGCCACGATCCGGTCGGCGGGGCAGGCCACGTAGTAGCCGCCGGATGCCGCGACATCACCCATCGACACGACCACCGGCTTGCCGGCCTCCCGGACCCGGCACACCTCCCGCCAGATCACGTCGGAAGCGACCGCGGATCCACCCGGCGAGTCGACCCGGAGCACGACACCGCGGACGTGGTCGTCGGCCAGTGCGGCTCGCAGCTCGGTGGCGACGGTGTCACTGCCGGCCTGGGAGCCCATCGGCCCGGGTCGACTGCGGCCGGAGCCGATCCCCCCGCGGACCTCGACCAGCGCCACGTGCCGACGGTGCCGGCCGGGTAGCCGCAGCCGGGGTCGCGGACGCCACCGGTCGGCGAACAACAGCTCGGCCGACGGATCGGTCCGCTCCCGCAGGGCGGCCAGCACCTCGTCGCGATAGCCGAGTCGGTCGACCAGCCGGGCCTCCAGGGCCTCGGCCGCCGTCCGCGGGCCGGAGTCCACCAGCTCCCGTACCCGGACCGCCGACAGTGACCGGCCGGCGGCGATGATGCCCACGGCGTCGGTGTAGATCGACGCCGCCAGGGCGTCGAGGGACTCCCGGTGCGCGGGCGTGAACTCGGTGCGGGTCACCCGGTCGGCGGCGTTCTTGTACTCGTGGCGCTGTTCGAGCTGCGGTTCGACCCCGAGCTTGTCCAGGGCTCCTCGCAGGAAGGTCGTCTCCACGGCCACGCCGAGCAGCCCGAGTCCGCCACCGGGCTGCAGCCAGACCTCGTCGAAGCCCGACGCCAGCACGTACGCGCAGGTGCCGGCCGGACCGTCCGGGAACGACTCGGCCCAGGCGACGGTCGGCTTGCGGGCGTCGAGGAACGGTTGCAGACCACGGCGGAGCTCGTGCATCGTCGACCAGCTGAGCGGTCCGCCGACCTTCGCGACGAGACCGATGACCCGCGGATCCGCGGCTGCCTCGTGCAGGGCCTTGATGGTAGGCCGCAGCAGCCGCCTCCCCCGGTTGCGCAGCTGACCGAGGGGATCGCCCGGCCGGGGATCGACCAGCGGCTGGGTCAGGTCGAGCTCGAGGATGGTCGGCGGGTGATGCGGCAAGCGGGCCATGGCCACACCGTACGTTCTCGCCACCACTGCCCTCCTCAGAGGACGATCGGTCGACCCATCACCATCAGCACGACCTCGTCGCTGACCGCCGCGACCTGCTGGTTGAGTCGTCCGAGCAGGTCCGCGAACAGTCGGCCCGACCGGTGCTCGGACACCAGTCCCCAGCCGACCTCGTTGGTCACCCCGACCACGTCGGCATCGCGCCAGGCCCGGACGACCTCGGCCGAACGGTCCTCCCAGGCGTGCTGCCAGTCGGACTGCGGACGCTGCCAGGCGTCCAGCTCGTCCAGGCAGGCGGTCAGCCAGGTGCCGAGGCAGTCCAGCAACACCGGGCCGTCGGCCGCGCGCAGGGCCCTGGCCGGATCGGCGGTCTCCACCGTCGTCCAGCCCAGGGGACTGCGCCGGCTCCGATGGACGTCGATCCGCGCCGCCCACTCGGGATCGCTGGCCGGATCGGGTACCGGACCGGTGGCCAGGTAGGTCACGCCCGCCCGCCCGGCCAGCAGCCGTTCCGCGTACGCCGACTTGCCGGACCGGACGCCGCCGGTGACCAGGACACGGCGGCTCACAGGCGTACGTCCCTCTGCGCCATGCTCCAGTCGTCGTGGTTCTCGTCGTGGACGGTCACGCTCATGAGTCGCTTCCTGCGTTCGTGGTCGGAGTCGGCGACACCCACCGAAATAATCCGTTGCACCGCTCCGAGGTCGCTCCCTACCCTTTCATCATGGCGGCAGGCAGCCGCATCACCGCACCGGAGGGGAGGCATCCACAATGACCGCGATCACCGACACGGACGATCTCAGCGACGTCGACGTCGACTGGACGGGTGTCTCCGTCCTCGACCGCTGAGCCGGTCCGCCCGCTCACCCTTGTCGCCACCGCGTTCCGTCACGCGCTGACACCCCGGTCGTTCACCTCCGGTCACGCCACCCTCCACGGGTCCGCCGGCCCATCCCGAACGTCGTCACGACGCCATCCGTGCCTGCCCTGATCAGACCGGCCCGGCTGCGTCGTGCCACCCGCACCATCACGTCATCATCTCGACTCGACCCGAACAGGACCACTGCCATGTACATGATCAACAACTCCGGCTACGCCAGCTACGTCCCCGTCGACCAGCTCGGTGTGAGCCTTCGCGCGGCCGCTACCGCCGAGCTGATGCAGGCGGTCCGCGACCGTCGCCGGGAACGCAGGCACGACCGGAAGCGCAAGCGTGCGCTCCGCCGACACCAGGACGGCTACACCACCGTCGCCTGACGGTGATGCACCGGACGGGGGACTGGGATCATCGCCGACGGCCTCGAGGTGGAGGTGACCGACGTCTGGCAGGGGCGCAGGCTCGGGATGCCGGTCGTCGACCTGACCGTCGTCGTGCACAACGGCTCCGCCCACACCTTCGACATGTGGCTGAGCGGCGAGCTGCGGTACGGCTCGCACGGACGGCTCGCCGTCCGCTACCTGACGCCACCGGGACCCGACGACCTGGCCAGCGGGCAGCTGATCGCCACCGGTGCGACGTCGGATCCGTACCGGATGACTTCCTGGTCCCGCCCGCCGCACGCGGCGATCTGAGGTTCGCCCTCAGAGTCGACGACGGCGTCCACGATCCGGCCGTCTTCACCGGCGGGGTGTAGGTCACGGTCCTGCCCTCGTCCAGCGGGCGGGACCGCTACCGTTGCCGTGATGTCGACGCTCTCTCGCCTTGCGGGTCGGCTTGCTCCGGCGGGCGGGCTGATGGCTGGCTACGCCCTCGACCGTCTGCTCGGCGACCCACCGCGTTGGCACCCGGTGGCCGGATTCGGTCGGGCCGCCGGCTGGCTGGAGCAGCGCCTGTACGCCGACGACCGCCGACACGGCGCGCTGTTCACCGTGGTGTCGGTCGGGGTGCCGGCCGCGGCCGGGGTGGTGCTCGAGCGCAGCTGCCGTCGGTACCCGCTGCTGCTCGGGGTGTTGACCGCGGCGGTCACCTGGACGGTGCTCGGGGGGCGGTCGCTGGTCCGCGAGGCGGAGGCGGTGGCCGACCACCTGGGTGCCGAGGATCTGCCGGCCGCACGGCGCCAGGTGTCCCGGTTGGTGGGACGGGACACCACGACGTTGGACGCTTCGGGTGTCGCTCGGGCCGGGGTCGAGTCCGTCGCCGAGAACAGCTCAGATGCCGTGGTCGCCCCTCTGCTGTGGGGGGCGGTGGCCGGGCTGCCCGGGTTGCTCGGCTATCGCGCCGTGAACACCCTGGACGCGATGGTCGGGCACCGGTCACCCCGGTACGAGCAGTTCGGCTGGGCGTCCGCTCGGCTCGATGACGCGGCCAACTGGATCCCCGCCCGGGTGTCGACCGCCCTGGCCGCTCTCGGCGCTCCGTGGGTCGGCGGCTCACCCAGCGAGGCCGCCGCCGTCGTGCGCCGAGACGCCGGTGCCCACCCCAGCCCGAACGCCGGGGTGGTGGAGGCGGCCTTCGCGGGAGCGCTCGGGGTGCAGCTGGGCGGCCGGAACACGTACGCGGGTGAGGTCTCCGACCGCGGCACCCTCGGCGACGGCCGGCCACCCGAGGGCGGAGACATCGCCCGCGCCACTCGGCTCGCCATCATGGTCGGCGACGCCGCGCTGGTGATAGCGGTCGTCGTTCGACTCGTCCGGGCCTGACCGGTGTCCGATGAGCGCACAGCTCGGGTGCTCATCCTGGGTGGGACGGCGGAGGCGCGAGCCCTGGCTGCGGCCCTGGTTGCCCAGGGCCGCCCGGTCATCACCTCCCTCGCCGGCCGCGTCCGGGACCCGGCACTGCCGGTCGGTGAGGTCCGGGTCGGCGGTTTCAGCACCGCTTCCCGAGACGGAGTGGCCGGTCTGGCGGCGTACCTGTCCGATGACCACGTCGGCGCCGTGGTCGACGCCACGCACCCCTTCGCTGCGACCATCTCGGCCAACGCGATTGCCGCCACCTCGCGCACCGACACTCCGCTCGTCCGACTGCAGCGTCCGGGTTGGAGCGACCACCCCGACGCGAGCCGCTGGACCTGGGTCGACTCGGTCGACCAGGCCGTCTCAGCGGGAGCCGGGTCGAGGCGCCCGTTCCTGACCACCGGACGCCAGTCGCTCGATCGGTTCCTGCCCTGGGCCGACCGCGACGTGACGGTACGGGTCGTCGACCCGCCCGAGTTCCCCCTGCCCGAGCGCTGGCACCTGATCCGCTCCCGTGGCCCGTACGCCTACGCCGACGATTTCGCCCTGCTGCGCGATGCCGGGTCGGACCTGCTGGTGACCAAGGACTCGGGGGGCACCCACACCGCGGCCAAGCTGTCGGCTGCACGGGATCTCGGAATGCGGGTGGTGGTGATCGATCGGCCCCCGAGTCCAGCCGGGGTGCCCGTGGTGGCTTCGGTCGCCGAGTCACTGACCTGGCTAGACCGGGTGCGGACAGGCTGATCTCCGCATGTCTTCATGACCCGCTACGTCAAAGACGCCCCCACGCACTATGTCGGCGCCGATGACCGTCTCGGCGGCTATCCCGCCACCAGCCACCTACTCGACCACGGCGCCCGCACCCTGGCCTACCTCGGCGGACCGACAGCAGTGCAGTCCCGCTGGGATCGGCTCGACGGAGTCCGCGACGCGTTGACCAACCACTGCCTCGACCCCACCCACATCACCGACCTACCAGGAGAAAGCAGCGGAGACGGCGGACTCGCCCTCGGTCAGCTGCTGCAGGCCGGAGCACTTCCGGACGCTGGGATCTGTCACAGCGACATGGTCGCCTTCGGCGCTCTCCGCGCCCTGCGACGAGCCGACTGCACCCGCCTGCCGCGGATCGTCGGCTACGACAACATCCCCACCGCCACCTCTGGGAACCACCCCTCACCACCATCTCCACCGAAGCCGACAACCTCGGACGGCTAGCGCACAGAACCTGATCCAGCAACTCCACACCACAACGACAGAAGAGATTCTGACCACCATCACCACACCAGAACTCGTTGTCAGGGATTCCTGCGGGGAACATGGCGACAGCGTCTCCGCCTGAGATCAAGCTCTGCAGCACACCATTCGTCGACCGACTCAGCCGAAGGGTCACAAGCCGTCGGTCCTGTGAGGATCGGATGTCGCCGCAGAACCCTCAACTGAGAAAGCTGGGTAGGCACCCGTGGGCAACGTTCGTACGTGTCGGGGCGGTAGATGACCACGGCTGCCTTGACGGCGCAAGGACCGAACGGCCCAGTCGACTCACTGGGTGTGTCTCTGTTGACCCCTCCCGCCGGGGCGGTCCGGGTTCGCCGCCCGGGCACGCGGGGTTGTGGTCCAGTGTCAGACCGCTGTCAGGTTCACGCGCCGATCCGGGTTTCGACGATCTCGCGCAGCGTGGCGAGGTGGTTGTTGAAGGCGGCGCGGCCGGCGGGGGTCAGCTTGAGCCAGGTGCGGGGCCATTTGCCGACGTGACCTTTGCGGATGGCGATGTAGCCGGCTTGTTCGAGGGTCGAGGCCTGGCGGGACAGCAGGGAGTCGCTGATCTGGAGGGTGTCGCGGAGGAACCGGAACTCCAGC
>DATDAP010000699.1:0-7549 GCA_036525335.1 Microlunatus sp.
GTCTCTACCGTCAGCGCCTACGCGGGCTGGCCTGTCGAGCCGCTGACGGAGGACTCAGCGGTCCTTGACGCGCCGGCCGATGCCGACGCCGACTTCGGTGTCGACGTCGAGGACGGGCCGACCCGCTACGGCTACCAGAAGGCGGGTTGCGAGGTGGCGGTGCGGCTTGCCGTCGGTGCAGAACGCTCGGTGATCCTGCGACCCGGGGTCGTCCTCGGTCCGCGCGAGTATGTGGGCCGACTGATCTGGTGGCTGAACCGGATACGCCGGGGCGGTCGGGTGATCGGTCCAGGATCCCCCGAGCGGACGATTCAGCCCGTTGACGTTCGCGATGTCGCCGGCTTCGTCTGCACCTGTGTTCGTGAGGGTCTGGGCGGTGACTTCAATGTGACAGCACCGATCGGGTCGGCGACTTTCGGCGTTCTGCTGGCCGGCTGCGCGCGTGTCACGGGTGGCGAGGCTGCGGTGCAGTGGGTCGACGACGAGCTGCTGCTGTCCCTGGGGGTGCGGCAGTGGTCGGAGATGCCGTTGTGGCGGGTATCCGAGGGTGTGTGGCAGGTCAGCTCGGAACGCGCTGTCGCGGCCGGGCTGCGGACTCGGACGCTTGCCGACACCATCGAGGACACGTGGCGTTGGATGCAGTCTGGCGACACGGTCGACGGACGGGACCGGGCCGCGGAGGTCGGCCTGACGGCGGATCGGGAGGTCCAGCTACTGCACGCCATTGACGCCCGCGTCGCCCAGCCATGACCTGACGTCCGCATGCAGCGTGTCTGCCCCGGACCCGTCTGCTCGGTGAAGCAGCTCGGCGACTGTTCTCAGCCGCCCACCTAGCGACGCGTTCACCGGATCCGGCTTCAGCTGCAGGACGGGCCGCAACGCAACCTCGGCGTTGATCACATCGCCTTGGAGCAGCAGGGCAGCGGCACTGTCCACGGTCGCGCCGTGAAGGACCCCGACGGGTCCGGGATCGATGCCTGACAGGTGGAACGCGATCGAACGGCGGGCCTGCTCCAGCGCTTCGGTTCCCCGTCCGAGGCGCAGCCATGCGGCCCCTGCGCAGGCGGCAGCCCGGGCTTCACCGAACGCGAACTCGCCTCCGACGGTGTCGTGCAGCTCGTCACGCGAGCCGTACATGGCCTCACGGTCAGCTGCTGCCTGCTGCAAAACCGCACGTGTGGTGTCGGCGTCACCGAGTACTGCGTGCACTCGGGCGGCGATGTGCAGGAGGCGGTATCTCGGGGCGCCTACTGGGGCGAGTGCCAGTGCGGTGTTCACCCGTTCCAGGGCATGAGGACCGTCGCCGGACCAGAAGGCGAGAGTTGCCTCCAGCCCGAGCGTCCACGCGTGCAATGAGGCGTGCCCGGAGAGGTCGGCGTACCGGGTCGCCGCACGCGCCAGCTGAGCTGCGGCGTCCCAGCTTGCAAGATCGAACGCAAGCGAGGCCATCAGCGCGTTGAGCTGCCCCAGCGCCAGGTAGATGTCGGCGAGCTCGCTGGGTCGGCGGGTGGTGTCGGCGAGTCGGGAGGCGAGTTCGCGCATCGCCTGCGCATGCTTGAAGGCTGTCGTCCGCGATTCGCTGTCGTAGCCGCGGGCGATCTGCATGACGTGCTGAACCAGGTCCGGCAAAACCTCGGCACCGACCTGGCTCGCCCGCGAGAGGGCATCCATGGACGACTGCCTGGCCGCGGCCAGCAGCCAATCGGGACAGTCTGCGGTCGTGTCGGAAGGGGCAGGAGTGTCAGCGAGCAGGATGGTGAGGCGCCGTCGCGCGGATTGGTCGAGCCGTTCGACCAGCGTGTCCAGCATCGCTGATGTCTCCGGCCTGAGCTGAGCGTCCGGGTGCGCATGCCACTTCGCCACGGTCCGCACGCCGACGCCGAGCTGCCCGGCGAACGTCTCCTGGGTCATTCGCACCGCGCCCTGCAGGGTGCTCGCTGCCCGCCCCGTCCAGACCGGGACGACGACCTCCGGCGGCGGCTGATCTAGGTGTTCCGCCCAACGCGCCGGTGAGCGGGTCGTACCGATCTGGCCGGGCATGCCGACAGTTTGCTACACACCCCGGACATTTCGGCGCTGGGCTAGCCGAGGGCTAGCCGTTATGGTCGCCGTTGCTGGCCTCTTGCTCAGATGGCGGAGGTGTGTGACGTCAGCGGGGTAGGAAACCCGCGCAACGTCTTCGACGACGACCGCGACAAGCACCAGCTGGTCGAGGCCGGGCTCACTGTCGCCGGGGCTGAGTCCGCTAGGTGCGGCATCGCCACGACTGCCCCTCAGCACTTCACCGTGGCCTCCCGGGGGAACATCCAAATGCCCAGCGGCGAGTTCTCCACCGCGACCCATCGGCCGGCAGATGCGCACCGTGCCCGGCCCATATCCACCAGCGACAACAACTGATCATCCATGCGAGATGGCTCTCAGAGACATTCTGAGGGGCCGACCACCGGCAACAGCCCGTCCCGCTGCCAGCTGGGCGGGCGGTTCTCAGCCCAGAGATGTGTTCGCCCTCCCTGGAACGATCAGTTCCACGAACTCCTCGGCTGCCTGGCTGCATGTTGCCCCATGCCAGCAACCATCGACCCGATTCCAGTTCTGCCCGTGACGCAAAGGAACTATATGTACGTCAAGCTTGTCGTCGGCCTCACCATCGCACTGAGCCTGCTAATCACCGGGTTCGCCGCAAGCCCACCCTCGGCGGCTGCTGCCGAGCCGAAGCCCCACATCGGTGGCTTCGGCATCGAGAACGCCCCGAAACACAGAAACGGAGCAGTGGTCCTGCCGTGGATGGGCTGCCAAGGATCGGGTAGCAACGTCGCGACCGTCGTGAACACCAAGACCAACAAGACGATCCACCGGTCCTGGATTTTCGGGATGTCGTACGTGTCCGTGCCGCCGGGCACCTACCGGGTGACGATCAAGGCCACCTGCAACGGAGCAAGCAGCAGCTACACCGGCACCCGCACGGTCAAGCGGGAGACCGACAAGAACACGATCACGAAGTCGGAGTTCAAGCGGATCAAGAAGGGCATGAGCCTGAAGAGGGTCAAGGAGATCGTCGGCAACAAGGGCCTAGCCTTCGGTTCGACACACCTTCTCGACCACCGAGGGAACTTCGGGTGGGCGGAACTGTCGATCAAGAACGGGAAGGTCGCGGGCCAGTGGTGGCACGCGGAGCTCGGTGACAACTCAGTCCGGTGAAGCAGGCGCGGAGCTCCCGAGCGGTCTCGGCCAGATTCCCAGCGCCGTGGGCTGGAAGAGAAGATCGACCGGCTGACCCCGTGAGCTTGCTCTGTCGACATCCGGAACCGGACACGGGAGGATTTCTCGGCCCGTTCCGACTGGATTGCCGGTGGACGATGACTCGACGTCGAGGTCAAGGCCCGATCGAAGGTGAACCACCGACTGGGGTTGGCCTGTTAGGAGGTCTTCGGGGAAAGGTCAGGCCAGGATGGTCTGGCCCTGGTGCTGTCGGAAGATGAGTTCGCTGAGGTTGCCACATAGCTCACACTCCACGTAGAGCACGAAGACGTGGCGTCGGCCGACCGCGCCGCGGTACAGGGCGGTGGGCTCGACGGCCAGGCGCGCGCCGCCATCCTCGCCGGAGGCGCTCACCGATAGCGCCTGACCGGAGGCGGCCCGCACTTCCACCCGGTCAACATGAGTGCCGTTACGCTCTCCGCAGGAAGGACAGGCTAGGAGAGGTTCATCCACGGCGGTCTCCGTTCAGTGGTCGGGCGGGAGAGGCTATCAGTCACCCCAGGATCCAGGATCGACGCGGGTCCCGGGCGAGCCGCCGGGTTCTGACCTCTCGGTGCTGGGAATGGCGGAGGAGATCCGTCAGTATCAGTGCGATCGTAGTATGCGTACAGTTGCTGCTCCTCTCGGGACCGACGACGACGATGCGATGACGGTGTGTGAGGAGCAGCTGCACGTGAGCGCGTCGGTCGAGTCGTACTGCAGGTGGCGACTGATCTGACCGCAGATGTCGTCGAGGTGGTCGGTTCGTACGTGCCGATACGGGGTCGGGAGGCTGAGGTGAGCAACCTCCTGAGACGGCACGTGTACGGCACGGCAACCGTCGCCTTAATGGTCATCTTCATGATCGCGTTCGTAGTGGTCGAGCAGCTCCAGCTGCCCGTCCTCACCGACCCTCACCCTGGCGCGACCGGCCACGGATGGGCGCCCGGCATCATCGGCATCACTCTCCTGATCGCCGACGTCGTCCTGCCGGTCCCCTCCAGCGGCGTGATGATCGTCCAAGGCGCCATCTACGGAATAGCTGTGGGCGCGTTACTGTCGCTGGTCGGCGGGACTGGCGCGGCCGTCATCGGCTACCTGCTCGGGCGGCGGGGCCAGTCGGTTCTGGAACGGTGGGCCGGCGACGAACAGCAGGCCCGTGCGGTCGCTCTGCTCGACCGGTACGGTGTCTGGGCCATCATCGCCACCCGCCCCATCCCCATGCTGGCCGAGTCGGTGTCCATCATGGCCGGCACCGGCCGGCTCCGATGGTGGCAAGTCGCCTGGTCCGGGGCCGTCGGAAACATCGTCCCCGCCATCGGCTACGCCGCAGTCGGTGCGTACGCAGCCACGTTCATCAACGCGCTCACCGTGTTCGGATTGGTGATCTTGATTGCCGGAGTCGGGTGGTTGATTCACTACAGTGTCGTGGCTCGAACCCCCTTGGCGCGGCTCGACGCCCCAGACCGGCATTGATCGGTCCTCACCGGCTGCCGACGAGGACGCCCCTTTGGGCTACTGCCGACAACGTCGCGTGGCATCTTCCCGGCCGCTGCAGAACAGAAGGCACGCTAGCCCGCGGTTCGCGGCATGCAACTCCGGCACCTGCGTCTGACCGGCATCATGGCCGACGATCGGTGACACGTGCCGGTTGCCCGAACGTGCTCTTGGTGGGCTCAGGGGAGTCTATCGAGACGGTTCCGCGGACGAAGCCACAGAGGACGTCCGCGTCCCAGCCGCCCAGCCAGAACCGGCAAGGCCAGCTCGAATCCGTTCCGTTGGCAGCTTCTGGCAACCATCCCCCCGGGTCGGTCAGCGTGACCTGGGACTCCAACTGGTACTCGTACCGCATCCGTGCGAAGAAGAAGCGGGCGGCCCCGCCCCCTGCTCGCAACTGAGAGTCGAGGAAAGCCAGCCGTTCCCGTGTCGCTGTCCGCTCTGGATCCTCCAATCCCTCCAGTGCGGCTCGGAGCTGCAGTCGGCGCTGACGCCACACCGCAACAAGATCGGCGATCCCTGTAGCCTCCCGGATCTCGTCGACTGCTCCCTCCACCCCTCCGGCCAAATACTCGGCGTAGGGAAACGTGGGGTCGTCGGGAACGATCGACCGGACGACCCGGAAGTCGCCCCTGGTGATCTCAAGGACAAATGGATAGATCGGCTCGAGCCCGTCGTCGGCTATCACCCCGTTACGCCCCTCGAACACTGGCGTCTCTAACAGGTTGACGCTCGCGCCGAGGAGGGGGTGCCCGGTGATCTGCTGATCGTTTTGGCGTACCTGATCGACAGCTACACCGAGCTGCGGGCACATCGATCGGGAGAACCCTGGCGGTTGCAAGTGTAGAACCCGGTCCAGGTCGGGTTCGCCGGCGTAGGCGTGAACGTAGCCGGATACCCCTCGGGGCTCGTCGTAGGGGTCAGGGTCGGTCGCCAATCGGACCTGGAACCAGCCGCTGAATCTGAGTTCGATCATGGTGCCACCAACGCCAGGTTGCGGCGGATGTAGGACAGGGTTTCACCGATCTGGGTCAGTCGATCGACCTCGGAGCCGAGCGCGGTCGCCGCGGACGCGCAGGCGTCGAGTCGCTCCAGCAGGACTGTCCACCGAGCGAGGATGAAGGGAGAGAGGCTCACAGCGTTGTACTGCTCGAACGGCGGTCCCGCACGGTCTTCCCCTCCCTCGGCGTAGGCGGGCAGATTGGTGAGAACTTCAGCGATGGGCCGGATCCCCGTGCTCATGAGGTGCCCGGCCGCCGCCTTGAGCGCTTCGCGCTGTTCTGTGGTCTCGCCGCCGAAGGCAAAGAACTGCTGCAACACGAGCAGCGCCGTGGCGTATACCTCGTTGAACAGCTCGGCGACCTCGCAAGCGATTCCGTGGGTGATCAAAGAGCCCGGCCCGGTTGCGTCGGGGTGGCTAGCTCGCGTGCGTGGGTTCCGGACGACAGATCGAGAGGCCTCGAAGTAGCCAGACTCGGCGTAGGCGGTGCGGATTCCGAGGAATCTGCCGTAGTGGGAAGTGGTGCGATCCGCGGGCGCTCCCTCGCCGTCCTCGATGATGTCGTCGATCGCGGCAAGAGCGGTGCCGCGATCTCGCACCGGACGAAGGTCGAGGCGTACCGACCAGGTGTCGCCAACCTGCGCTGCCGGATCGCCGATGAACAGTTCGTTGTCCGAAATGGCGGTGAAGCCATGGCGGATCTTGTCGTAGAGCTCACCCACATAGTCGTATGTCAGTGGGTCGGGACCAACGTCGATCTCGGCACCCAGGGCGAAGTCGTCGGGAACCGTCGAGTGCGGCGGCGCTGGGGGAGGCTCGCCGCGCGGCAGTTCGAAGATCAACATTCGGTAGAGGGCGTCGTCCCCGAACGGCACCAGATCGAACGGGAAAGGGTAGTACCCGACAGTCTGCGGGAAGTTGGGTCGCTCGAACCGGGGGCCGTCGCCAATAGATGCGAGCAGGTTGCACACCGTGCCGAGGTGCCCCATTTCCTCGACAGCGACACCCAGGATGATGCCCTCCCAGGACCTGGTCAGGGCGAGCTCCGCGGCAGTGAGACCCTCGTCGTGGTTCTTCTTCAGTGACAGTGCCGGAAATAGGTACTGGATCATCAGCCCGTGCTCGATTTCGGCGGCCTGGTGGAGAGCGCCGATCAGCTCCTCCCGCGTGTCGATCATGGGAGTCGAGTCTTGTCCCAGGTGTCGTGGCCGTCAATGGCCTTCCCCACAAGCCGTCCGTCATCTGAAGCGAGTTGGGGCAGGATTGCCACAGTCCGCGATCAGTTCTCGATCTTCACAAGTCGACCGGTCTGCTGGCGCCGCCGACGACTGACCACCGGTCCGGCGTGCCGCTCACTACCCGCCCACCGATTACCCGCGTCGCGCGCTCAGGTGGGGCCATCCCGAACTGCGAGCGCGTGTTGTGGTGGCGGCGTTGGTCCCGGTGGTCCGGCAGGTGCTGGCCGATGAGGGTGCCTGGCCGTCCGTCCAGGTGGTTGATGGAGTCGCCGGACTGGATTCACCTGTCGCCGACCACTCGCGGGACATCCCGGCTCAGTGGCCTGGCGGACACGGCTGTCGGAGAGCTACTCTGGTAGGTGAGGATGAAATCGTGGGAGCCGTCGACCTGCCCGGTCACCACGAGCCCACGGATCCCTTCTACTGGAAGCGTGAGCCGAGAGCGCTGAGTTCTGAACGGACAAGTTCGCGAATCGTCAAGTGTTCAGAGCCGCACGGAATCGCGGCGACGACATATCACGACCCGGGGGTTCTGGGGCGGGCGTGGGTGGAGATCGCCCGCGGCGGTCGACCTCAT
>DATDAP010000700.1:0-6834 GCA_036525335.1 Microlunatus sp.
TCCGCCGCCAGGCAGACCAGCTCGTCGCGGTCGTGATCGACCGCCAACGAGCCGTGGCAGTTGGGACACGCCAAGATGTCGAGCAGCTCGGGTGCCAGGTCGATGGCCATGCAGTCTCCTCGGACGTGGAGATCGTCGGTCTGGCGACGATCGGGTGCGACCCTCAAGTTCTACCGCACGATCAGGCAGTTGCACCGCACGATCAGGCGCGGATGATCGCCAAGGCCTCGTCCCGCAAGGCCTCGACCTGCTCAGCCGTCGGCGCCTCGACGTTCAGCCGGAGCAGCGGCTCGGTGTTGCTGGGCCGGACGTTGACCCACCACCCGGCGCCGGTGAGCGTCAGCCCGTCGATCCGGTCCGGTACCGCCCGGTCACCGAAGTGCTGCTGCAGGGCCCGCAAAATGGGTTCGACCTCGGCAACGGTGGAGTTGATCTCCCCGGAGGCGGCGAACAGGCTGTAGTGCTCGACCAACCGGGACAGCGGAACGTCGGTCTCGCCGACTGCGGCCAGCACGTGCAGCGCGGCCAGCATGCCGGTGTCGGCTCCCCAGAAGTCACGGAAGTAGAAGTGCGCGGAGTGCTCACCACCGAACACCGCGCTGTGCTCGGCCATGGCGGCCTTGACGAACGTGTGCCCCACCCGCGTGATGACGGTGTGCCCGCCCGCCGCGGCGACCACCGCCGGGACCGAGTGCGAGGTGATCTTGTTGATCACGATGGCACTGCCGGGATCGCGGGCCAGCTCGCGGACCGCGATCAACCCGGTGATGGCGGACGGCGAGACGACCTCTCCCCGCTCGTCGATCACGAAGCAGCGGTCGGCGTCGCCGTCGAACACCACCGCCAGGTCGGCGCCGTGCTCGCGGACCGCCGCCTGCGCGTCCACCAGGTTGGCCGGCTCCAGTGGATTGGGCGGATGGTTCGGGAAGGCTCCGTCCAGGTCGAGGTAGAGACCGACCAGCTCCAGGTTCTGCCCTCCGAGCACGGCGGGTGTGGTCAGCCCGCCCATCCCGTTGCCCGCGTCGACGACGACCGTGAGGCGGCGTATGCCCGACAGATCGACCAGGGACAGCAGGTGGTCCGCGTACGCGCCGAGCAGGTCGCGCTCGGTCCTGGTGCCGGGCCGGAGGGCCGGCGCCCCGGTGTCTGGGCCAGGGGGGACGCCCGCCAGGGCCTGTTCGCGGATGGCCACCAGCTCCGCCGGCTCGACCGGCTGTGCCCCCGGGTGGCAGAACTTGATCCCGTTGTAGCTGCCGGGATTGTGGCTGGCGGTGAACATCGCGCCCGGCAGGCCGAGCGAACCCGAGGCGAACCACAGCCCGTCCGTGCTGGCCAGACCGATGTCGACGACGTCGGCGCCGCGACTCAGCACGCCGTCCGTGAACCCTGCCGACAGCTCCGGGCTGGTGGTCCGCATGTCGCGCCCGATCACCAGCGCACCCGATCCCGCGGAGATCCCGAAGACGTCGGCGGTGGCCGCCCCGATGGCGTACGCGCCGGCGGCATCCCACTCGGGGTCGGGACCGGTGGCGACGCCGCGGATGTCGTTGGCTTTGAAGATGCGCGCGTGGATCATGGTCCGCTGATCCTAAGCGGGGTCGCGAGTCAGGCGTCCGGATCGGCCAGGACGGTGAGATGGCCGCGGCGACCCAGCTCGACGATCCCGGACCGCTGTTCCCTCGAGCGCGGCTCGGCCGGGCCGGTCGGAACCGGCTGATCGTAGGAGAACCCGACCTCGCGGACCGCGTCGGCCAGCGCCAACAGGTCGTCGACGTCGGGCTCGGGCGCCGACACCTCCAGCCGGATCACCTCCCAGCCTCGCGGAGCGGAGAGGTTCTGCGCGTGCTGCTGGCAGAGGTCGTAGCCGTGCGGCTCGTTGCGCGCCGCCAACGGGCCGAGTACGGCGGTGGAGTCGACGTACACGTACGTCAGCGTCGCCCCCGCAGCACCTGGGCACCCTGCTCGCGAACAACGCCGTGACACCACGGCCGAGACGCTACCCGCGGGTTAGAGTGCAGGCCATGTCGACTCGCCGCAGGGACCGCCACCAGCGCGGTCTGCGCGGTCCGCTCGCCCTGCCGAATCCCTACGGTGGACGCGCGCGACCACCGCGACCCGCCGGTCGCGCCGACTTCTTCGACGACTCGGTGCACTCGGCGGTCGACCGGATCGCGGTGTCCTGTCCGGACGCCCTGGTGGGCGTCACCTTCGGGATCGAGGACGTGCCGGCGCTGCCGCCGTCCTGGGCGGGAGACCGGGTCCCCCTGGCAGCAGCCGTGGAGGCCGACGCCGAGCGGATGGCGCGGGTGGTCGTCTACCGTCGCCCGCTCGAGCACCGCGCCGCGAGCCGGCGGGGGTTGCGGATCCTGGTCTACCGCACCATCGTGGAGCAGCTGTCGGCGCTGACCGGTCGTCCGGTCAGCGACTTCGACGCCGAGGACGACGCAGACGACTAGGACGATCGGGACGTGAGCAGCAGTCGGCGCCAGAGATCCGTCAGGTGATCCACGTACTGCTCGACCGACCAGCCGCGGGAGTGCAGCAGCGTGTAGTACTCCGGTGAGTTGGCTGCCCAGACGAGGTCGGCGACGACCTCGTCCGCCAGGTCTGCCCGGACCTGGCCGGTGACGCGCAGATCAGCAGCGAACAACCGCATGTTGCGGGAGCGACGCTCGACCACCTGCTGCCAGGCGCGGGCACACTCCGGGTCGCCGCCCCCGGCGTCGCGCAGAGCCAGCAACAACGGGGCGATCTCGGGCATCACCCGACCCAACCCGCGGGCGTAGACCGCGATCTTGCTGCGGGCGTCCTCGACCGCGCGGACGTCCTCGACGTACCGCCGCTGCTCGGCGGGCACCGGGCCGCGGCCTTCGCCGAGCACCGTGTCGATCACCTCCCGGAGCAGCATCGGCTTGCGACCGATGGCCGCGTAGACGGTGTCGACCGACACTCCGGCCCGGCGCGCGACCTCGGCGATCTCGGTGCCCGCCCAGCCACGGGCGGCGAACAGCTCACGCGCCGCGGCCACGATGCGCGCGCGGGTCTGAGCGGCGGCGGCCGCACGGTGCACGGAGACGTACCGACGACGGTTGACAGGAGGGGTCATCAGACCTAACTTTGCCATATTGATCCGAAGTCGTTTCGGATTGAAAAGCGAGGTGTGTCGTGGACTCGTCGACCAACCTGCAGCCGGCCGTCCTGTATCGGCCGGCCGGCACCGCCCCGGCGACCTGGGCGATGGGCTCGCTCTTCGAGCGGCTCGCCCGGCCCCGCGAGACCGGCGGCCTCGACATCGCCTTGGTCACCCAGCCGCCCGGGATCGCGACACCGCTGCATCGCCACACGCGAGAGGCCGAGGCGTTCTTTCTGCTCGACGGGACGATGACGTACCGGGCCGGCGAGGCGACCTACCGGCTGGCCGCCGGCGACTTCCTGTATCTCCCGGCCGGGATCCCGCACGCCTTTCGGGTCACCGGCTCGGTGCCGGTCCGATTTGTCGGGCTGACCGATCCGGGGGGTCTGTTCGACCTCTACGAGGAGATCGGCATGCCGGCCCGCGAGCGCCGGCTCCCGGGCCCGGACGGTCAATCGGCGGAGATCGAGATACCGAAGTGGAACGTGGTGGGGCCCAGGTACGGCCTCGAGGTGGTCGGTCCGCCCCTGCCGGAGGAATCTGGGCTCGAGTGATCCCGGACTGCGTCAGCGGCCGACCGACGGGTCGAACTCCACCTGCGGAGCCCTGCTGGCCACGTCCGGTGACGTGACCGGCACAGTGGCGACTCCGGCGATGCCGCCAGAGGACGCGAGGAACGTCACACCGCCCACCACCGATGCGCCGGCCGGGACCGACACCACCAGATAGGCCGCCTCGCCGGCGTCCAGGCGGCGGGTCGCGGTCGCGTGCGGGACCAGCAGCACGTCGTCGTCGTCGATCTTGACGCCGTCGTAGCCGTACACGTCGAAGGACAGCGCGACGTCGTCGTCGCCGCCGTTGCTGAGCACCAGCTCGGCCTCGGTCTTGTCCAGGTGGACCAACGGGACCACACCGGTCCGCACGATCGGTGCGGTGGCTGACTGGACGGCGAGGTCGGGCAGCGCGTCGGTGCCGATCGCCTCCGAGATGACCGAGCCTGTGACCGGCTGATCGCTGGTCAGCTGGATCCCCGCCGCGGCTCCGGCCAGTCCGGGGGCTACCGAGATCTCCGCGGTGCTCTCCGGCGGCACCTCCAGCCTCTCGGCGCCGGCCGGCGCGAACGCGCCGTCGACGCCGAGGACGTTCACCGACACCGTGGCTCGGTTGCTGCCGGGGTTGGCGACCACGAGGGTCCGGGTGCCCGCGCCCTCGGGTATCCCGGGGATGACGACCGAGCGGGCCGGGACCACCGCCGAGAGCTGCCAGTCGGCGCCGGTGGGCGAGAAGTCGACGCTGCGCCGGGCGAGCGCCACGGCGGACACCCGACCGGTACTGGCTCGCACGGAGACGGTGAGTGGTCCTTCGACGGTGACCAGGGTGTCCAGCGACACCGTACGGCTGCTGCCGCCGTCGATGACCAAGCCGGGGCTACCGGGCACCACGACCAGACCGTTGCGGCCGTAGAACCGCAGATCCACCTCGGCCTGACCGGCGTCGGGATTGGTCAGCACCAGATCGGTTCGGTAGGAGGTGGTGGCCCCCACGCCGACGAACCAGTGCTCGGTCGCGGGAGCCGCACAGGTGGCCGCCATCAGTCCGGACTGGTCGCCCTTGCTGGCCCGGCTGGTCACCATCCCGCTGCCCGCGGTGGCCATCACCCCCTCACCGGTCAGCACGACGGACGTGTCGGGGGCTGTCTGCTGCTCGCCGAAGCCTTGCCGGTCGACCGTCAGCAGCGGCGAGGTGGTGCCGATCGGGGTTCCGGTCAGGGTGCCCTCCCGCCCGGGCGCCTTGCGTACGGCGACGGCCGAGATGGTTGCGGTGGCGTCAGCGGCCGGCGAGGTCGTGCACACCGTTGTGGTGCGACCGACCAAGGGCGACTGGCTCGTCTTGAACGGCGCGGCAACGGGTGTGACCAGGGTGCCACCGACCGCCACCAGGGCTACGGCCACGAGGGCGATCCCGACGGTGAGCACCCGGCGCACGGTGCTGGCCGCGACGCGGCGGGGAGCCGGGCTCACTGGGCTCGACCTCCCACGAACGCCGCGCGCCGAGCCGTCCGGACCGGATCACGGACCTCGGGCCGACGGATGCCGGGCGCGGCCAGGACCAGCCCGACCGCGACCACGATTCCCTGGCCGATGAGCAGCCACAGGGTCGGCGAAGCGAGGTGGAACGACACCGTGCCACCCGAGGCCGGCAGCTGGAAGGCCTGCTGCCACCCGTCCGACGACGACGTCAGGGCCACCCCGTCGGCACTGGCCCGCCAGCGTGGGTCGACCGCTTCGCCGAGTCGGAGCCGTCTATCACTGCCACCCGGGGCGATCGTCGGCGGGAGGGTCTCGACGGCCGTCGCCTGCTCACCCTCGGCCACGGTGACCCGGGTGACGGGCGGCTGCAGCTGCCAGACCGTGGTCGTCTCGCTCCCACTGGCCGTACCCAGGGCCGGTGTGTTGTCGATCCGCGCGACTTCCTCGGTGGTCGCGCCGGTCACCCACACGTACCCGATGCCGAGACTGCGCAGCTGTGGAGCGATGTCGGAGTCGGCTGTGCCGGCCACCAGCCGTTGGACCAGATCGCTGACCTGATCGGAGGCGGCGGTCGAGCCGCCGAAGGCGAAGCCGCGGTCCGCGTCACCGAGCCGGAGCTGATCGCCCGAGACGACCGCGTAGTGCGCCTCACCGTTCGGGGTCCCGGCGCGCTGGAGCTCGACGGCGAGCACCCGCACGCCGGCGTCGGACAGCATCGCGTTCTGCAGGTAGGGCGGCAGCGCGTCCAACCGCTGCCGGTCGATCGGTCCGCTCGCCCCGGCCCAGATCCACCAACCGGCCGCGCCCAGCACGGTGACCACGACGAGCAGACCGGCGATCACGCTGGTCGGCTGCTGCCAGCCGAAGCTGCGATCGCGCAGCTCGGCGGCCAACCCGTCGACGCCCGCAGCGGCGGCCAGCACCAGGGCCCCGAAGGTGATCAGCAGGTACGCCCCCGTCCAGGGACGGACCTCTGTGCCGGTCGGCGGCACGGCGACGACCAGCCGACTCAAGAGCACCGCACCCAGCAGTCCGGTCACCGCGGCCACCCACGAGCCGACGACCACGGCTTCTCGCGGACGGCGGGACAGACCGACGACAGCCGCCACCCAGATGACACCGAAGATCAAGCCGCCCAACCAGAGCGGCGGCAGACCGGGACCGACCTCTCGGCCGATCAGCAGCCCCCAGACCGGAGGCGCGGAACCGGCAGGGGTCAGCGCGGCATCGGGTCCGGCGAACAATTGACCCGAGGACGAGATCAGGGCCGGCCACCACGGCGCCCAGACCAGGAGCGGCAGGCCCACGGCGAGACCGATCCGGCCGACCTTGCGCGGCGTCCGGCGCAGCCAGATCGCCCCGATCACACCGAGGACGAGGGCCACCAGGATGAGCGAGGGTTCGAACGCAGTCAGCCCGACGAGCACCACGCCGGCGGCCCAGCCACCCCGCCACGCCTCGGGCGAGCGGGGCCGGCGGCGCACCAGGCCGCGCAGGGCCAGCACCAGCAGTGGCAGCAGGATCGCCACGACGCTGAGGGTCAGTCGCCCCTGATTGGTGCCGCCGAGCAGGACCGGCAGCAGCGCGTACGCCACGGACGCACAGATCCGCACCCGCCGGTCGTCGACGGTCCCCCGGAACAGCGGGTAGACGGCGAGGTACGCCAGCGGC
>DATDAP010000701.1:0-5570 GCA_036525335.1 Microlunatus sp.
TGTCGTACTCGGCACCGAAGTACTTCGGGTAGTCCTCGGTGAAGCTGATGTAGTCGTGCGGATCGAGCACGAGCAGCCGCTTCGTGCCAGTCGCCCGCCAGTTGTCCAGGTTGTGTCGGGCGAACCGCTTGGCCTGGTCCAGATAACCCATCTCAGCCGCGGGACCGCCGCAGCACCACTGCTCGCCCATCAGTCCGAACTCGACGCCGGCCGATGTCAGGATCTGGGCCACCGCCCGCGGCACCGAGGTGCGGTAGAAAGCAGCCTCGCAGTCGACGAACAGCACCGTCTCGCCGCCGATCGGAATGTCCAACCCGTCGCTCCAATCGCGGACCGTCTCCTGGCTGACGTCGATCTCGCCGAGGACCGGTTCGTGCGTACGGTCGTTGGTTCGCTCGTTCCAGGTGCGCCACTGGGGCTGGTGCACACCCGAGTCCACCGCCAGCGCGCGCACGGCTTTGACCACGTCGACGGTGCGGGTCCGGAAGCGGTAGAAGTCGCCGGTGAACAAGGTGTTGGGGCAGCGCAGCTCGCACGCCCCGCACTGCGTGCAGTTGACGTAGTCCGCAGCCACGTCGGTGATCTCCAGCTCACCGCGTTCCATCGCGATCACATTGGCGTGGAAGGCCGTCGGGGTCCACGACTCGTTCCGGGTCACCTGCATGACCGGGCACACCTCTCGGCAGAACTTGTGCCCGGACGAGAAGCAGTTGTACGAGGCGTTGCGCCACTCGTCGATGAAGGCGGCGGTCCGTCGGTCGGTGATCTCCACCTCGACCGGGGCGGCCGCGGTGTCGGGATAGTCGGCCAGTGCGGGATGGGTGCCGGTCATGCCCGGGGTGAAGGGGACAGCAAGGGGGTCGTCCGCTCTGCCTTCCGCCTGAGTCACTTAGTGCACCTCCGAACGAAATGTGAGGAACATCACAGTGCCTATAACATATGGGCTCAGAGGTTAGGCGACAAGGAAGGGTGCTCAGTGGGCTGGTTGACCGGGGATGCGCGGCGGTCCGTGTACGCCCCGCTCGACGACGGCGCCGGTCGGGTCGAAGCGGTCGTCCGGAGGCTCGCCGGGGCCATCGCGCTCGGCATCATCGAGGACGGTGAGCAGCTGCCCCCGGAGTCCCAGCTGGCTACGTTTCTCAACGTCGCGACCGTGACTCTGCGCGACGCGCTGGCCGACCTCCGGGCCCGCGACCTTGTGCACACCCGCCGCGGACGCGGTGGAGGCAGCTTCGTCCGGGTTGACGAGGCTGCTCTGACCGCCCTGGCCCGCGGGCGGCTGGAGCAGCTTGGTAGCACCGACCTACGTGATCTGGGCGATCTTCGCTCCGCCGTCGCGGGTACGGCGGCGCGGCTGGCGGCCGCCCGGGCTTCCGCCAGAGACGTGCACGGTCTGCATGCTCTGCTGAGTCGACTCGCGGACGCGCCCCGAGCCAGTCATCAACGCCGGCTGGAAGGTCGCTACTATCTCGCCGTTGCCGCGGCGGCGCAGTCCGCGCGGCTGACCCTGCAGGAGTTTCAGCTCCAGGCGGAACTCGGCCAGGTGCTGTGGGCGATCCCGCGGTCGCCGGCCGAGATCGCCGACGCCGTGGCCGCGCACCAGACTGTGCTCGCTGCCGTGCAAGCCCGCGACGCCGAGGCCGCCCGCGACCGCACGGAGGCTCACGTCGACCTGGTCACCCATCAGCTCATCGATGTGCACATCCGGCTGACCCGCGGGACGGTGGCCTCGTGACGGCGGAGCAGGCGGTCGCCGTCGTCTCCCAGGCGGTCGAGCGGGTGTTCGCCACCGTGTCCCGGGTCCGCCGGCTGGTCCAGGCGATCCACCGCGCGGCGACCGAGCGGGGAGACGTGCTGCACGAGGTGGACATCGACCGACTGCGGCCGGCCCTGCTCGAGTTGCTGGACGAGAACCCGACAGCGATCGGCCTGGGGGTGATCTTCGCCCCGGGGCTGCTGCCGGAGCGCGGGCTCGAGTGGTGGCAGTCCGCGCCCGACCTGCCCTCACCATCCCGGCTCGAGGTCGACCTGAGGGTAGACAGCCTGGGCTTCTACGACTACGCGGCGGCCGAGTGGTTCGTGCTGCCGCAGCAGACCGGCATGCGGCACGTGGCCGGACCCTACGTGGACGTGCACGGAACAGACCGCTATCTGCTGACCTTCACCGAACCGATCGTCGCCGATGGGACGTTTCTCGGCGTCGCGGGGGCTGATGTCCCGGTGGCCCGGTTCGAGACCCTCGTGTTGCAAGGGCTGGCGGACATGCCGATGGACATGGTGGTGATCGGTGAGGAGGGTCGGGTGGTGTTGTCCACGTGGTCGCGCTGGCTGACCGGGGAGCTGCTGGCCGCAGATGCCACTCCGGATCGGCTTCCGCTGCCCGGACTGACGTGGCAGCTGGCGGTCACCGAATCCGGTCACTGAGCGGCCAGCCGTTCGCTAGCACAGACGTGTACGCGGCGGCGCGCAGCCGCCGTCGGCAGTCGTTCCAGCCCGGAACGGGCGCACCACCAGTGCTCTTTGGCCAGTTGGTCCGTCCCCAGTTCGCCTTGACCGGGTTGGCGAAGATCAGCCGGGACAACGCCCGCACCCCCATGCACTGTGACTCCGCCGCTCACGCCGGTTTCACAACCGGCGAACCGTGGCTGCCGGTCAGGTCAACCCGAACCACACCTGGCTGAACGCGGCCGCCCAGCAAGACGCAACGGATTCGGTCTTCGCCCACTACCGCCAACTCATCCAGCTTCGACACGACCGGCCGATCCTCATCGACGGAGACTTCGCACCGCTGTTCGAGGACGAACCGCATCTCTGCGCCTACACCCGCGTCAGCGACATCGAGTCGCTGCTGATCATCGCCAACTGCGGAACCGGCCCGAGTGTCAGTCACGGTGGACGACAGCTGGCTTGGAGCTGGCCTCGTCCTGGCCAACCCTCCAGCCCCGAAACGATCGACAAGCACACGGTCCCACTCGACAGCTGGTACGCACGGATCGACCACAAGCCGGCATAGATGGCGCCGCCGACGGCCCCGCGCAGACCGGTAGGGAGTATCAGCACTACCTCTGCGGGACGGTCGGTAGGTGGCAGAAGAAAGGTGTTCAGCGGGGTTGCTTCCACACTCCGCGGACGCTAGGCAGCCAGATCCAACAGAGGGCGAGAGCCGCAAACGTTCGATTTCCCGAGCCTGCCAGCGCTTGAGGTCCAGGTCACCCGATCGTGCGTCGATGGTTGGAGGACCAGGCTGAAGCGTGTCGTGAGCGATCCCGTCACGCCCCGCCCCGCTCCCCCCGCCCATACGAATTCACCCGCGACTGTCAGGATGTGCCACAGGACCCGTGGGACGGGATCCGTTCCGGCAACTCCGATACAGAGGTAGACCATGTCCGACGACCAGCCCGTGATGACCGCCCTCGCCGAGATCACCGCGGTCTCCCTGCTTCACAGCAACCTCCCGGCCCGTGAGCACATGGTGGCCCGACTGGCCGCACTCGTGGCGGTCGACGCCCCGACCGCCTCCTACGTGATGAATGCCAGCACTGCTGCCGAGACCGGGATCACGGTGGAGGACGTCCAGAGTCTTCTGGTGGCGGTCGCCCCCATCGTTGGCACCGCCCGGATCGTCACCGCTGTCGAGCGGATCACCGAAGCTCTCGGCTTCGTCATCGAGCTCGCCGTCGCCGAGCTCGCCGCGGAACTCGAGGCCGAGGAGTCGGCTGACGAGCGCTGAGTAGCGCCGCGGCGCCCCGATGGTCGCGGTTAGGCAGGGTCGCGGTCATCGGTGCGCGGCGGTCGGCGTGGAACGTAGTAAGCGGGTGGGAATGGTTTCGACCGATCAGCACGGAGGTCTCGTCCGGCTCGGGGGAGGACGCCCATCTGTGCGGCTCGTGCGACAAGGCCAGACGTAGAACGCAAAGGGGTCGGGCTGCAGAACGAATGCCGCAAGCCGATTTGCCGAGCGGGTTGGTCAGGCGTCCGGCCAGAGCAACTTGCGTCGACGAGTTCGGAGTCAGCGGCGTCGCGCATCTGCCTGAACTGCCGACGAGCCCGCGGATTGCGTCCAATACCGGGGGGGCGTCCGACGATCTTCGTAGCTGCTCGGCCCAGTCCCTCATCTCACGGAGTCGAGCCTCGTTCGCCCCGGCCAGAGTCTGCTGTGAAGGCGTCGACCGACTTCCACCACATCTTGGACACCCGGTGATGCTCGCACGAATACCGGAACGGGACCGTCCTACGCGTACGTAGGGTGCGTGTCTTCGACGTTCGCCAATCGGCAGGGAGGGCCAGTGCGCCGCCTGCAAGTGCTGATGAGCGAGGTGGGGTGTCAGTGCGGAGGTGAGTCTGTGGGCTGGTTCCGGGTCACGCTGATCGGGCCCTGACCCGGGTGGCTGAGGAGGGGGCGTGCGACGCGGAGTGCCTCTGGTCAGACGGGCGGGTGGCGCGCGGTCGCCTGGGTCGCGACGCTCTCGGGGGTGGTGTGAATGAGCCCTACGGTCTCTGTTGAGACAGCAGAGGGACGAGAAGATAGCCAGCGCCGACGGCGGCCCGGCAGGCGCGGAATGATCGCTGTTGCTGAATTCGGCGGGCGTGGCGGCTGGCTTGCTTGTCCGGAACCACGTTCACCCTTTAGGGGGTGGCGGGAGCGGCTGCCCCGAGAGTACGACTGGTGCTACAGAAGTTTTGTACTCCATCAACGGCAAGGAGAGACACATGAACCGGGGAATCATCGGGGCCATCATCGGCGTCCTGGTCATCATCATCTTGGTGATCGTGATACTTCAGATGACCTGAAGGCTGCGACGGTCGTCAACGTCAATGCCTCTGAAAAGAGATTGAGGGCACACACCGCAGATATCGGGGGAACACGATGGGTGAATCAAGCCTGCCCGACGACGACGTCAACACGTCGAGCCGGACGACGGAAGGAGGCCGGGAGAGTCGGTTCGTGGTCGACTTCACCGTTGGACCTCCCGGAGTCGGTCCGGCGACGAGCGTGGCACCTCAGTTGCATCGAGAGAGCTCAGCGCAGCAACCGCCCGTGGTGGAGGTCCCAGTCAGGTCTCTAGTGACTTGAGGAGACTTGTCGACGACGTCGCCCTCCGCTTGGTCGTCGCCGTCGGTTCAATCGTGTGCCGGCTCGCTGGACGACTGGCTGTTGGGGTGGCCTCATCCTTCAGAGCACAGGGGAGTCGCGCGCCGCGCATCACCGCGTAGGTCGCATTGTGACGGCTCAGCAGGTCGAAGAGCGGATCAGCGACCCACGATGGATTTGGGAGCTCGACGGCCACCGGCATCCAGTTCGGGGAGACCACGCTCAGATAGTCCAGACGGTCGTGGTCGAGTTCCTGGTCGGGCGGCGGCTTGGACCAACAGCACACCGCGATGCTCTCAGCTCGTGCCAACACCCATCGGCCGTTCCGAGTCTTGACGGGATGGGGTAGGTCGTGACGAGTTCCTCGGCGAGCGCGGTCTCGATGGTGCGGCGGTCCAGCCGGGGATGGGGACTGACGATGGTGATCGTGCCGTGGGGTGCCCCCGAGGTATCGCACCAGCCGATCGTGTGCCGGCGG
>DATDAP010000702.1:0-8252 GCA_036525335.1 Microlunatus sp.
ACCTGACCGCCCAGGCCCAGCACGACGCCGACCGGCTGCTCGAGCTGACCGACACCGAGACCCGGCAGCAGCGGGAACGCGCGGAGAACGAGCTGGCCGCCAACCGGGACCGCCAGCTGAGCGAGATCGACGCCCTCCGTCGACAGGCCGACGCGGACGCGCACGCGATCTACGAGCACGCCCGGTTCGAGTCCGAGCAGCTGTTGGCCAGCGCCCGGGTCGAGGCGGAAGCGCTGCTGGTCGAGAACGAGCGACTCAGCGCCGCCCGGTTGGAGACATCTCGGATCGAGGCTCATCAGACGGTGGCTGCGGCCGAGCGGGACGCGGCGATCCTGCGCGAGCACACCGCCGTCGAGCGGGACCAGGCCCTGACCGATCTTCGGCACGTCCAGGACGAGGCCCAGGCCAGGATCGAGGCGCTGCTGGGTGAGTCCAGCCAGCTGCAGACCCAGGCGGCGACGCACCTGGCCGAGCAGACCGATGTCGCGGCTCGGCTCCGGACCGACGCGCTCACCGAGGCGGAGCGGGTCAAACGGGCTGCCCTCGAGGAGGCCGATGCCATCATCGGCCGGGCGCAGACCCAGGCCGACACCATCGACGAGCGGGCCCGCCAGGAGTTCGCCTGGCGGCGCCGCCAGATGCGTCGCGAGCAGGAGCTGCTGGATCGACGCAAGCAGGCGATGCTCAGCCAGCTCACCTCGCTCAGCGCCCTCGCGGCCGAAACGGCCCAGAGCCTGCCCGATGTGCCCCAGCTGGAGCTGAGCGACCTCGACGAGACCCGGGTCAACCAGGCGGTCGCGCCCGAGGGGTCGGTTGTGCCCGTCGACGAGAGCACCACCGGGTTTGCCGCGGTCTCCTCGCGCTGAGTGCCAGTAGGGCCTGGATCAGATCGCGGCACTCGCCGCTGCGTACGCCCGCCGGTTTCAGGAGCGCGGATAGCGTACGAGCCAGGGCTCACTCCGGCAGCCTGTTGGTCCCTCGGGCCGCTTCCATGACCGCCAGGATCCGTTGCACCGCCTCGCCGACGGAAGTCGTGGCGGAGTCGACCACGACGGGTGTCCTGATCCAGGGCTCGTACTCCCGCGCCGTGACCTCGGCCCAGGTCGGTTTGACCAGACCGTCCACGTCTGATGCCCGGTTCTCCACCCGGCTCCGGTGCTCCGCCTCGTCGGAGCAGCAGACCTCGATCTCCACCAGTGCGGCGCCGGTGTTCGCCGCCGTCTCCGGCCAGGCATCGCGGGTGACCGCGGCCGGGTTGACGCACTCGACGATCACGTCCAGGCCCAGTTCGAGCTGTTCGATGGCCAGTTGATGCGCCACGGCGTAGCCGACCGGTCCGACCGGGTGAGCCAGCACGGACCACGCGACGATCGCCTGCTCGATCCGGTCGACGCGAACGTAGGGTGTCGCGGTCCGGGCGGCCAGCGCCGCGGCGATGGTCGACTTGCCGGTGGCGGGTAGGCCGCCGATCACCACCAGCACCGGCCGCAGGTCGGAGATCCTCCGGAAGTCCATGGTCCTGGTCAGAACAGGCGCGCGGTGGGGTCGTCGGTTCCCCGCAGCACGTCGTAGTCGACCGTCAGACAGGCGATCCCGCGATCACCGGCCAGCACCTTGGCCTGGGGCTTGATCTGTTGAGCGGCGAACATCCCCCGGACCGACCCGAGCAGCGGGTCCCGGTTCAGCAGCTCCAGGTAGCGGGTCAGCTGCTCCACCCCGTCGATCTCGCCGCGCCGCTTGATCTCCACCGCCACGTAGGCGCCGGTGGCGTCCCGGCAGAGCAGGTCGACCGGGCCGATCGCCGTCGGGTACTCGCGGCGGACCAGGGTCCAACCGGCACCCAGGGTCTCGGGGTGCGCGGCCAGCAGGACCTGCAGATGGGCCTCCACCCCGTCCTTCTGCAGCCCGGGATCGATGCCGAGGTCGTGACTGGAGTCGTGCAGCACCTCGGCCAAGGAGATGAGCAGGGTGTCCCCGTCGCGGCCCCTGACCTCCCACACCTCGGTGAGGGGCTCTCCGGCCAGTCCTGGTGCGGCCGGGTCGGTCGGCACCGCCGTCGGGTCGACGGACCGGACCGTCACCGTGCAGGGCGGGCTCATCCAGTTCAGCGGCTTGTACGCCCGGTCGTCGGCGTGGATGGACACCGAGCCGTCGGCCTTGACCAGGATCAGCCTCGTCGCCATCGGCAGATGGGCGGTCAACCGACCTGCGTAGTCGACCTGACACCGAGCGATCACCAAACGCACCCGGTCAACCTACCGGTCGGCGGTGGGTGCTCTTTCCCCGGCTCTGTCAGACTTCGGGGGTGGCTCGACGTCCCAGCAAGCACCTGCGTCCGCCCCGGCCGCTGAGCTCCGGGCACGCCCGCGCCGAAGACCGCGGCGACGGTCGTTGGGTGGTTCGCAGCGTGGCCGGAGCCGCCGCCACCAAGGAGTACCGCTGCCCGGGCTGCTCCCAGTCCATCCCGCCGGCCACGCCGCACGTGGTGGTCTGGCCCGCGGAGCCGACGACCTGGACGGTCGACTCCCCCGTGGCCGAGCGACGGCACTGGCACACCGGCTGCTGGACCCGGCGCAGATGAGGGGTTCTCGATGAAACCGCGCGTCGTCGTCGATCGGGACGACCTGCACTACACCGAGCAAGGCGACACCGGGCCGCGGATCCTGCTGCTGCACGGTCTGTTCGGCCAGGGCAAGAACTGGACCTCGATCGCCAAGGTCCTGTCCGAGCAGGCCCGGGTGATCATGGTGGATCTGCCCAACCACGGTCAGTCCGGCTGGACCGGCGCGGTGACGTACGGCGAGATGGCGGTGGCGATCGCCGATGTCCTGATGGCCGATGGTGACGAGCCGCTGAACGTGGTCGGGCACTCGATGGGCGGCAAGGTCGCGATGGCCATGGCGCTGCTGCAGCCGCGGTCGGTGGAACGGCTGGTGGTGGCCGACATCGCACCCGTCCGCTACGAGCGGCTCACCGGCTTCGCCGACTACGTGACCGGGATGCGCTCGCTCGACCTCGGCCGGTTGCAGTCCCGGGCCGAGGCGGACGCCGGTCTGGCTCCGTACGTGCCCGACGAGGTGGTGCGCTCGTTCCTGCTCCAGAACCTGCGCCGCGATCCCACCAGCGCCAGCGGCTGGCATTGGCAGATGAATCTCTCGCTGCTCGGGGCCAAGCTCGCGGACCTCGGTGCCTGGCCCGATCTGCACACGCCGCCCTACCCAGGGCCGGTGCTCTGGGTGGCCGGCGGCCAGTCCGACTACATCACGCCCGCGTACGGTCCGGCCATGCGCGCGTTGTTCCCCCGCACGACCGCGTTCACCATCAAGAACGCCGGCCACTGGGTGCACAGCGAGCAACCGGAGATCTTCGTGGCCGCGCTGCGTCGGTTCCTCGGGCTGGCCGCGGCTGCATCCGGGTCCCACCAGGCTTCGGAAGGGAAGACGTGACAGACCTGCTGACGACCATCGGTGCCGGGCTGGCCCAGATCCTCGCGCTCGTGCCCCTGCAGCCGGTCCAGCCCAGCCGAGGGAACGGCTTCGCGGGCTCGATCATCGGCGCTCTGATGGCCATCGGCCTGCTCGTCGTGGTGGCGAAGTTCGCCACCACCAAGCCCAGGCGTCGGCGCCCGCCCAAGCCCTGACGGTCGGGCGGAGCAGAGGGCTGAGTCAGCCTCCGACGGCGGTCACCTTGACGATCTCGGAGGGGTTGTTCGGTCGTCCGCCACCCTTGGCGTTCGTGCCGTCCTGGCCCTCTGCGGCCATCCGTTCGAGGATGTCGATGCCGGACCGGTCGATCTCACCGAAGATCGCGTAGTCGGGGGTCTTGTCCAGCGCGGTCGAGTCCCGGTAGACGAGGAAGAACTGCGACCCGTCGTTCGCCATGGCGATCACGCCCTTGGTGTAGGACTCGGTGCCGTCCAGCTCGTCGGCGAAGGTGTAGCCCGGACCTCCACGGCCCGTGCCCGTCGGATCGCCGCACTGGAACAAGAAGATGCCGGAGTCGACCAGCCGGTGGCACTTGGTCTCGTCGAAGAACCCCTGCTCGGCCAGGGACACGAAGGAGTGCACGGTGCAGGGCGCGCGCACCGGGTCCAGGGTGATCCGCACCGTCCCCTCGGTCATCTCGAGGTCGTAGCCGATGGCCCCGCTCGTCACCACACCGGTCGGGCTCGGCGGTCGGGCGGATCGGGCGGCGTCGCCGGTCGGCTCGTACTCGCACGACTCGACGCCCGTCGTCGAGGCTGCTTCGGACGGTGCGGCCGGCGACGAACCGCTGCTCGGAGTCGAGGCGGCGGACTCGCCGCCCGCGGCGGCGGGACGCAGCGGGTCGTTCTCCGGGATGGTGCCGCAGGCGCCGAGGGTCAGCGCGATCACGATCGTGACCAGGAGCCCTTGTCGTACGCCCACACCAACACCCTGCCGCACCGGACCCGCTGGGTCGGGAGGCCACGCCGAGGTCAGTCGACCTCACAGGTTGCCGGAGCGCTCCTCCAGGACCCGGATCACCGTGACGAGGTCAGCGCCTCCGTAGCCGAGGTCGACGGCATCGCCGAACAAGCGGTCACAGACCTCGGCCAGAGGCGCGACCGCGCCGGTGACAGCGGCGGCCGAGGTGATCAAGCCGGTGTTCTTCGCGACGTCGGTGATGGCCGCCTGGGCTTCATCGTCTCCGGCCACGAGCTTGGCGAGCTTGGTGGCGAGCAGCGGAGAGGCGAGCGTCCCACCGAGCAGGACCTCGGCCAGGATGCGGCGGTCCACCCCGTGCCGGTCGGCCAGGTGGACGGCCTCGGCGAGCCCGGTCAGCATGGTGATCATGTAGGAGTTGACGGCCAGCTTGGTGGTGAGCGCCGACGGCACCGCTCCGCAACGGACCGCGTGCCGGACCAGCGGCGCGATCAGGGCGCCGGCTCGCTCCACGTCTGCGGCATCGGCTCCGGCCAGCATGGCAACCAGGTCCCCGGTCTCCGCGGGTTGGCGGGAGCCCGAGACAGGTGCTTCCACGTAGGCGCCCCCGGTGGCGAGGATGTCGGCTTCCAGAGACCTCGAGTAGGCGGGCGCATGGGTGCCCATCACGATCAGGACGCGCTCCCGCACCAGGCCGGCGAAGCCGGGTCCACCGCGGTCCAGCACCTCGTCGATCGCCGCCTCGTCTGAGAGCATGACGATCACCGTGCCGCTCGACGTGCACACGTCGGCCACGGTGGCAGCGACCTGCGCCCCGGCGTCCGCCAGGGGTCGGCAGCGGACCGGCGTCCGGTTCCACACCACCAGGTCGACCCCGGCCCGGGCGAGACGGAGCGCCATCGGCTGCCCCATCACGCCCAACCCGAGGAAGCCCACCCGCGACGACCCCTGTCCGACCATGGCCGGACCATAACGTCGAGTCAATCGGCAGGGAACGACCACTTCGGCGGAAGTGGCCACGCCCGTGCCACTAGGGTGTGGGCGTGGTTCATCTCACCCGCATCTACACCAGGACCGGGGACGGTGGGCAGACCCGGCTGGTCGACATGTCGCTCACCGACAAGACGGATCCGCGGGTGGCCGCGTACGGCGATGTGGACGAGGCGAACTCCCAGCTGGGGGTGCTGCTTGCCACCACCGAGCTCCCCGCTCCGATGGCGGCGCTGCTGGGCCGGGTGCAGAACGAGCTGTTCGACCTCGGCGCCGACCTCGGCAACCCGCTGCAGATGTCCTACGCGCACGAGCCGCTGCGGATCACGGCCGAGTACGTCGATCGACTCGAGGCCGACTGCGACTCCTTCGGCGATCCGCTCCCCTCGCTGCGCTCCTTCGTGCTGCCCGGCGGGACCTCGGCGTCGGCCCACCTCCACGTGGCGCGCACCATCGTCCGGCGGGCCGAGCGGACAGCCTGGTCGGCGGTCGAGCGGTACGGCACGGAGGCTCCCGGCGGGCTGAACCCATTGGCCATCACCTACCTGAACCGGCTGTCCGACCTGCTCTTCATCCTGTCCCGGGCCGCGAACGCCGCCGATCCCTCCGTCGACGGAGACGTGCTCTGGGTACCCGGCGGCAGCCGTCAACCCAAGGAGCCCGAGTGAGTGCAGATCACGTCGTCGACGTGTCGCAGGCCCCGACCCACTCAGCCCGCCGGACTTTTGTGCCGAAACCATCCGCTTTTCATGCTGGCGGCACAAAAGATGGGCCGGTGACGGACCGCGTCACAACCGGATGACGCCGGATTCGACCTGGTGGCGGAAGTTCCAGTCGTCGCGGGTGGTGGTCTTGTACGACCAGTAGCACCAGCCGAGGGTGTCCGCGTACCCCTCGAGCTGGGCGTCGACGTAACCGCGGGCGAGGTCGGCGGCTGACTCGGGCCGTCCGATCAGGGCAGCCGGGTCCATCGCCGCGCTCCACTCCCCCACGAGCACGGGTTGCTGGCGCTGCAGGCGGGCGATCAACCTGGCCCGCTTACGCGCCTTGGCCAGGTGCTGCTCGTACGACTTCCGCGTGTCCCAGGGGTAGAACGCCTGGTAGAAGTGGCAGTCCAAGACCACCGGGAAGTCCGGGTGACCGCGGAGCGTGCCCGAGAGGAACCACGGAAGGTAGCCGTCGGAGAACACCACCCGGGTGCCGGGCACGAGCAGCTGCGTGAGCCGCCGGTACGCCCGGTGGTGGAACTCCCACAGCCGCCAGATCCGCGGGTCGGTCGGCTCGTTGACGAGCTCGATGCCCCACAGAGCGGGGTGCTCGGCGTAGCGGGTCGCCAGCTGGGCCAGCGCCTCCAGACTGTCCTCGCGGTGTTGGGAGATCCGGTAGAACTCGCGCGGCCCGACCCGGCCGCTGTGGTCACGACCGTTCTGCGAGCCGATCACCCCGTGCATGTCCAGCAGCACCCCGAGCCCGTACGCGTGCGCCCAGTCCATCGCCGCGTCCAGCCGCTCGACGGCCGGCACGTACGGGGGATCGGCCTGCAACGTCCAGTGACCGACCGGCAGCCGGACCAGGTTCAGACCGTGACCGGCGATCCAGGCGAAGTCGGCCTCGGTGATGAAGGTCTCGCGGTGTCCACGGATCAGCTCGGGACCGTCGGGGGTCTGCATCAGCGTGTGCTCGTCGACGGCGTTGGTGCCGGCGAACAGCGCCGGTGTCATCCAGGGCTCGACCACGAACCAACCGCCGAGATTCACCCCGCGGAACGGATGAGGATCCAGCTGCTGCACGGGGCCAGTATCGCGGTTAACGTGGGCTCTGTGACGACGCCGGTGCGGGAGGAGCAACCGCCGCCCCCACCGGAGGAGCTCATGCTCGGCCCGCGGCAGCGCCGCGAGCTGCCGCGATGGGTCCCGTTGGTGGCTCTGATTCTCGGTGGGCTGATCCTGGCTGGCGGTGCGCTGTGGCGATTCTGGCCGCGACCGATCGAGCCGATCAGCCTGGTCGAGCTGCAGAACACGTACGCCGGCATGGTGCGCGGGGACGGCACCAACGAGGCTTCGGTGATGACTCGGCAGCTGGTGAAGGAAACTCCGCTGACCGTGCTGCCCGACAGGTGTGCGCCCTTGGTCGAGGCGACGGCGGCGAACCGATTCCCCGACGCCGCCCTCGACGGCGTCGGGACCTACTGGGCGCTCCGCAACAGCGCCATCTCGTTGTTCACCTTCCGCTTCGATGACGCCGAACAGGCCGAGGCCGAGCGGGAGCGCATCAACGCCGCCCTCGACGCCTGTGTCGATCAGCAGATCGTCGTCCGACCCGCCCAGGCGACCAACAGCAAGGCCTGGCAGGCCATGGTCCGTCGCACCGAGGCGGGCTCCGGAGGTGACGGCCAGCTCGGCTACACCCTTGCGGGGCCGGACGGTTTGATGGCCATCCAGCTGATGCCGTATCTGAACACGATCAGCTGGCAGTCCCGCTACGAGACCGGCTCCGGCTCCTACTCGACGCTCTCGGCCGACCAGCTGATGCAGTCGTTGCGTTCTCAGGTGGAGTCGATCGTCGCTGCTCGGCCCAGCTGACCCGGTTCACCGCAGCAGATCAGCCCCCCGGGGAGCGAGGCGGTGCCGCCTCCAGCCAGCTGAGAAAGCCGGTCAACGAGTCGGCCGCCATCGCCAGCTCCCACGATCGTCCGTCCACGTCGCCCGGCCTCTGCTCGACCACCTCGACGACCCGCTGGCCCGCATAGAGCGCGACCGCCTCGATGGCATCGGGATCGCGATCGTTCAGCACCCGGACGTCGTCGCGCACAAAGGACGTCCGAGGTCGCGAGGAGTACGAGAAGAACCGGAACCACTC
>DATDAP010000703.1:0-11307 GCA_036525335.1 Microlunatus sp.
AAGGGACTCCGGTGTCCAGGTGCGTGCATCGCCAGGCCGACGAGGGAGGGATGCCGAGTCGCATCGCGACCGAGGAGAACGCAGCGAGGTGCGTGCCTGGGCGCCGGAGACCCCGACGAACTTGTGGCCGTGACCACTAGCCGCTCATCGTCCTGACCGCCGGCCGGGGAAGTGCCGCCGACTGGTCCGCGAAGCAGAACGCCATGCCCGAGTTGTCGACCAACAGCGCGCACCGCATCGTCGATGGCGCCACCCACGCCTCCATGGTCTCCGACAGAACCCACGCGCAAGCCACCACCCAAGCCATCATCGACGTCGTCTCCTCCGTCCGCAGCGCGGCGCCGCTGGACGGGTGATCGCCCTCGCGCCCATCGGCGTCTCCCCTTCGGGCGTGAGCTGGCCCAGCCAGATGCTCGTACCGTGCGCCACCATGGCGGGATGGATGAGCACGCGCTGGTGGGCGGGATGAACCCGAGCCGGGGGGTGGTCCGGGTCGGCGACACCGTGCGCCGGCCAGGGATGCGCGCCGGGGTGCGGGAGCTGCTGGTGCACCTCGAGCAGGTCGGGTTCTCCGGCGCGCCGCGCTATCTGGGAGCCGACGAGAGGGAACGTCACGTCGTGTCCTGGGTCGACGGGGACGTGCCTGTGCCGCCGTACCCGGACTGGGCGATGACAGACCCGGCACTGGCCTCGCTGGGACGGCTGGTGCGGGAGTACCACGACGCGGTTGCGTCGTTCTCGCCCGTCGCTTCCGACTGGTCGTCGGAGTGGGCGGACCCCAGCGGCGGACCGGTGATCTGTCACAACGACCTGTTCCCGGAGAACGTCGTGTTCCGCGACGGACTCGTCGTCGCGCTCATCGACTTCGACATGGCCGGGCCCGGCCGGCCGTTGTGGGACCTGGCCATCGCCGCCGAGGAGTGGGCCCCGTTGCACGCGCCCGGATCACGGCTGTCCACCGCGGACGGTCTTGACGCGGTGCACAGGTTCGAGGTGCTCGCCGGGGCCTACGGCCTGGCACGAGACCGCGCAGCGGAGCTCCTCGACATCGTGGCCGAGGAGAAGGCGCACTCGACGGCGAACGTGCTCGCGCAGGCCGCGGCCGGCGACCCGGTGTGGACCGAGCACATCGAAGAGACCAGTTTCACGGAACGGATGGCGGCCGATCTGGATTGGTTCGTCGCGCAGCGGCCCGCGCTCCTGGCGTCCGTTCATCACCTCGGCCGAGGCTGATCGACCCGAGATCCGCCGTCATTCCCCCCAGCGGCTTCACGAGCGAGAATTCACCATCGAAGCCACGAGCTCGACAGAGGAGACGTCATGCCCAAGACGACCAAGTCCGGGAAGCCGAAGCAGAGCGAGCTGCCCAGCACGTTGCAGAACTCCGGCGGCAAGGCGCAGAGGACCTTCACCAAGGCCTACGACGCAGCCATCGACCAGTACGGCGACGAACAGCGCGCCCACCAGGTGGCATTCGCGGCGCTGAAGCACACCCACGAGAAAGTGGGTGACAAGTGGACGAAGAAGGACAAGGGCCGGAAGGGTCCTTCAGACCCCCGGGCCGAGGGTGGCCGGGGAACGAACCGGCCCACCGCCGGCGGCGTCGACGCCAACGCCTCCAAGCGGCATCTCTACAACCTCGCCAAGCAGCTGAAGATCCCCGACCGGTCGTTGATGTCGAAGGCGGAGCTGGTCGACGCCCTGCAGAAGGCGAACAACCGGGAGTCCGCAAAATCACGACAGAAGAAGGCGAACGCGAAGAGCTCCAAGGCCTAGGACCTTCCGTCGCCCCTTCGGCGACACGTGATGTCGTGGAGATCTCGGTAGTGCCTACGGAGGCGCTCGACCGAATCCGGCTTCACACTGGCAGGAGTCGCCGTCGCTGTGACGGTCGCCGAGGAAGGAGCCCGAGATGGCGGTACAACTCCAGGATCTGCTGTGGGGCACGTTGGCCGAGCTGAGGTATCAGCCGGTGGAGCGACGCATTCGCGCTCTGCACGAGGGTCACCTCGTGCTCGAGACGCTGCGCGCCGCGGTGGTCTGGGAGCCCCACCGGGTGGTCCCGACCTATGCCGTGCCGATCGCGGACGTGTTCGCCGAGCTCGACCCGGCGCCGCCTCGATCCGAGCCGGTGTCGGCGACGCCCGTCGTGCTGGGCACGACCACCATCTACGACCCGAGCGCCCCCTTTGCGTTCCACACGACGCCGGGACGTGAGCTCAACCTCCGCCTCGGCGGGCAGCGGATGGAGTGCGTCGCCTTCGCGCCGGAGGACTCCGCGCTGACCGACTTCGCGATCATCGACTTCGACGCGTTCGACTGGCTGGAGGAGGACGAGCCCCTGGTGGCCCACCCTCGTGACCCGTTCAGCCGCATCGACGTCCGCGCCAGCCACCGAACGGTCCGTTTCGAACACCGGGGTCAGGTTGTCGCCGAGTCGAGCAGAAGCCTGATGCTGTTCGAAGGCGCGCTGCTGCCGCCGCGCTACTACCTTCCGCGCGAAGACATCGTCATCGATCTGCGACCCAGCGACCGGTGGAGCGTCTGCGCGTACAAGGGCCAGGCGTCCTATTGGTCGGCCGTCGTCGGGGACGAGGTGCTGCCCGATCTGGTCTGGAGCTACCCGGACCCGCTGGCGGACATGCGACTCATCACCGGACGCGTGTCGCTGTTCAACGAGCGGCTGGACGTGTTCCTCGACGGCGTCCGGCAGCCGAAGCTCGTCACCCCCTGGTCATGACCCAGTCGCGGCCCCGGGCTTCAGGCGCTGTGCCGTTGGTCGGCGGGCGGGAGGTCGGCGTGCCGGTGAACGATCCGCCAGCTTCCGTCCAGACGTCGCAGGACGTGGGTGACGCGGAGGGTCATCGCGACGGTATCGCTCCCATCAACACGCACCTCGCCACGCTCGAAACCAACGGTGTAGGCGAGGTCGCCGCTGTACCCGATCACCTCGTGGTGGGGAACGAGAGCGCCGTCGGAGAACCGGCTGGCGACCCAGTCGAAGGTCCGGGTCACCGGCCTGTAGCCACGTTCGATCGGCCCCCACGCGCCGAACAGCGTGACGTCGCCATGATCGGCCCACAGGGCCGCGTAGGGAGCGGGGTCGCCACTGCCCATGGCCGCGAGCGCTTCCTCGAGGTCGTCCAGGGCCGCGCGAAGATCAGTCGGGGTTGCCATCGATGCAGGTGAGCTGGTCACCAGATCATGATGCCCCTGTCCCTCGGCTCCCGCTTCAGTAGTCGTTACTGATTCCTCGTCCACATGCGGAGACCGGCCCCGGCGTAACGCCCAGATCGATCCCTGCGCCGCGCGAAGCAACCGATTCAAGCTGTTTCGGCTCCCGAGACCCTGGATCAGGCCACCCTCGTCAGCCCGGTCCCGCCGTGCGTGCTCGCTTCAGGATGTCGGCAACGACATGACTCTTGGCCATGGCGTAGTCGTTCATCGTCGGCCAGTCGCGCTGGGCCAACTGCCTCTTTGTTGCCGCGTAGAGCTCCCGATCGTCACGGCAGCTCCGCAACCAGTCACGAAGCTCGAGGTAAGCGTCGATGTCGTCGGCCCCGTCCTGGTAGACGTGAAGGTGAACGTCCCGGTCTCGAGTCCGTAACAACCGGTGACCAGGCTCTCTGGCCCGCAGCACGAACCCAGCCCCCTGCAGCAGCGGGAGGTATGCACCCTCGTTTGCCAACTCCGAAACGACGAGCAGGATGTCGAGCACCGGCTTGGCCGCCAAGCCCGGCACTGATGTCGATCCGATGTGATGCACGTTCCCAGAGCCACCGAGTGCCCGGCGGATGACGGCTGCTACCTCCTCGAAGCGGTCGGGCCACCGCTCGTCGTAGTCGACGATCATGATCGGCTCTCTGGCGTCAGGACCTCCGATCAGCTCGAGTCCGGAAGGTTCGGCCTGCACGCCGGCAAGGATGCCACCCGCCTTGCGCCAGGGGTGCAAGGCAGCGGGGCAATCCGGCCGAAGACTTCATCCTCCTGGGACCGACCGGCGGAGATCAGGTCGATGGTCCGACGAACCGTGGAACTCACGCGGTACTGCCAGTGTGGCGAAACGTGCCGGAGCTCCTCGAGTCCTTCGGCTCAGGTGACCTCATTGTCGTGTCGAGTCGAGAGCGACACGGCGGGCCCCTGTGAAACGTCGCGCGGCACCCGGTCGCGGTCGTTCGATGCCATCAGCCGCTGTTCAATTGCTCGGAGAACTGCGAAGCCGGTGGCATGTCGGCGATCTCGGCCTGCAAGCGCCGCGCCGAGGTGGTGAATGCTGTCTCGGCGAGCAGTCGCTGGAGAGCGTTCCGTACCTTTGTTGCCGATAGATCGGCCGGTTCGATCCGTAGCCCAGCCCCGGCGCGTTCCAGTGTCGCTGCGCTGAACGGCTGATCGGCACCCAATCGGCAGAGTGAGCTGAGGCAGACCGAGGCTGAGCGCAGCCAAGATGGTTCCGGCGCCGGCGTGGCTGATCACTGCGGAGCAGTGAGCGAGGACCGTGGCCTGTGTGATGTGGGCGCGGACCAGCACGTGCGGCGGCAGGTCGCCGAACCGTCGAGGACCGCCATGCGGGCCTGTGGTCGCCACGAAGTTCGCTTCGCACCCCAGCGCACCGCGCAAAGCCGTCTCCATCACGCCGGCAGTGTTGTTCATGATCGTGCCCAGGGTCAGATAGACGGTTCGCTCGAACGGCAAGTCGGCGATGGTCTCGCCGATCTCGGGTCGGGCTCAACTTCACCGGCGGAGGGCTGCGGCGCTGGCCAGTCAGCAAGCCGGCCGGCAACCGACAAGTACCCGCAGACCTGGCCGAAGTCCAATAGCACCACGCCTGCGAGGACTGGCAGAAGACCATGACGGAAGCGCAGACATGGGCCGCCGCGGCCGACATCCTCACCTCAGGACGGAACAAGGTCGACGGCGGTACTGGCTTGCCGTCCGACAGTCTGGTCACCAGCTTCCGATACGACAGCAGCGAGGGCTGCTCGGCCGGCGTGTCTGGACTGGTGATCACCGACGTCGCCTACGACATTTACACGATCGGCCACGACCAATACGGCCCGTAGCCTTCGCAACAGACGAATAGATCAGGATGTCTCCGGCGGCAACCGCGGCCGACATCGAGAACCCTTCTGGGCGGATTCTCCCGTTGGTCCGAGTGCAGGCTGTCCGATAGGCCGCGATATGACATCGGTGTTGCCTGCGCGCTAGACCATTCGGGTGTCAGCGATCGGGCCATGATGGCGACCATGGACTTCGAGGCGCTCCGCGAGGACTTTCTGGGCTTCACCGCCGACATCATCTATTGCACGGTCACCACGGTCGACCCGCGAGGCCGCCCACGGTCGCGGGTGATGCACCCGATCTTCGAGGTTGTTGACGGTCGGCCGCAGGGCTGGGCTTTGACGGACCGGACGCCGCTGAAGGATCGTCACCTCGCCGCGAACCCGCACGTGGCCTGCTTCTACTGGAGTCCGGCGCAGAACACGGTGGCCATCGACTGCACCGCATCGTGGGTTACCGAGGAGGGAACGCTGCGGCAGGTTTGGGAGATCTTCGCCGATCCGGAGCCGCCGGGCTGGGGCGACCTGTCTGGCTACGGCACCGACGGCATCCACCACCCGAAGTTCCACGTACTGCGGCTTGTCCCGTACCGGGTCCAGATCCTGCGCGGTGATCAGCTGGCGATCGGCGACCTGACCTCGCGGGTGTGGCGGGCCGAACGGTGAGCAGCGCGGACCGAGGGGCGCAACATCGTCGGTGGACTCTTTCGCCAGCACGGCCGAACTGGCCCGGAGCCTCAACTGAACCATGTAGGTCAGCTCGTCCTCGGTCGGCTGGTCGCCGGCGACGTCGGCGAGCAGTTCGTCGAGGGTGCGGACGGCGAGGACAGGGTTGGGCGGGACATGGTGATCAGGGTGGGATGGAGCAAGGAGGCATCCTCGATGTCGTCCCAGCCGACGCCGGCGATGTTCGCGCGGACACGGGCACCGCAGTCTTACAATGCCCTACGCCTCAGGGCGAAGCGGTCTAGGCAGAACAAGCCCGTCGACGGGGTGTTGGACGTCAGCAGCTCGGCGACGCCCTCATGGCCGGTGCGTCGGGTCCAAGCGCTCGAGGCGATGAGTGGTTGGGGGTCTGATCGGCAGGTCGGTTGAGGGCGGTGAGGTGGTCGCGTAACCAGCGGCCTCCGTGCCGTCGAGGCCGTACGGCAGCTGGCTGAGGACCGGTACTTGTACATCATCCAAGACGCCGACCGCGCCGGCGGCGCCGTGAGCATGATCTGGGTCGACGACCCCGTGACAGAGGTCGCCAGAATCGCTGACCAAGGCATCGAACCGGTCGGCGTCGAAAAAGCACGACCGAGTGTGGAAGTACGTCTTCCACGACACCGACGGCAATGAGACAGGCATCGGCGGCGAAGTCTCCTCGTCAGACTGATCCAAACCTCTAGCCGGCCCGCCACTCTGGATGTTGTTCATCGCTCACTACGCCTCGGACCGGGGAACCAGCCCCGCACCCAGTCCGCTACCGACCCGCGGCAGCCTCAATCGGACATGACACCTGTGGACGACCGGCTTCGCGTCCGATAGGCCGCCCAATGACACATCGCGCGCGTCCCGACATGAAGTTCGCTGTCAGTGCTCTTGCTGGCCGCTTCTCCTGGGCCCTGTCGGCCCGTGTGGTGGGTCCGTCCCATCACGACGACCAGCAGGGCTGGTCTGCTCACTGGCGGGCAGCGAGCAGGATGAGTTTGAGCGGTGCCGACCCGGACTGACGGCGGTACCGTTCGATGGTGGGCATCCCGGGGGGCCGGCCTCTGCTGGCGGCCAAGTTGATGGTGCCTCCGGCGCGGCCGGGCGCGGCGCCCCGGCCTCGGTTGCATCAGCTTCTGGACGGGAGCTCGGGCCACCGGCTGACACTCGTCGTTGCGCCCGCAGGTTGGGGTAAGACCACCCTGTTGAGCTCTTGGGCAGCTGATCCTCCTCGGTTGAATCGGGTGGCCTGGCTGTCGATCGATGGTGCCGACGACGAGCCTGTGCGGTTCTGGACTTACCTGCTGTCGGCCTTGGAACTGGTCGCCCCGGAGCTCACTGCCGAGGCCTTGACTGCTCTGCGCGCCCCAGGTCTGGACCCGATCAGCATCGCTGTCGAAGCTCTGTTGAACGCGGTGATCATCAGTCCTGAGGCCTATGTTCTGGTTCTCGACGATTACCACCTGGTCACAGATCCGGCCATCCAGGAGAGCGTGGAGTTCCTGCTCGCGTATCTGCCGCCTGCTCTGCACATCGTGATCATTTCCCGTGCCGACCCTTCGTTGCCGCTCGCTCGGATGCGGGCCCGGGGGGTCCTGAATGAGCTTCGGGTGGAGGATCTGCGCTGTACGGACGAGGAGAGCGTGGCGGTCATCTCCGGCGTCGCCGGGGTCGACCGGGATACGGCCCGGGTGGCCGCCGAACGAGCCGAGGGCTGGTTGGCGGGCCTTCAGCTGGCGGCGCTGACACTGCGGGGCGCCACAGATCCGGCGGTTGCGGCGGCTCGGATCAGCGGGGGCGAACGACATCTCCTCGACTACTTTTCGAGTGAGGTACTCGCCGGCCTGGATGCTGGCCAGAGCGAGCTGTTGGTGCGCGGGTCGGTCCTGGAGCGGCTGTCAGGGCCACTCTGCGATGCCGTTCTTCAGCGTTCCGGGTCTGCGGCCCTGCTGAAGGAGCTGGCTCGGGCCGACCTGTTCGTGTCGCCGCTGAACGATCAGTGGTATCGCTGTCACCGGCTGTTCCGTGATGTTCTGCGTCGCGAGCTGACCGACTCGACGCCGGACTTGACCTCGGTCTTGTTGGGGCGTGCGGCCGACTGGTTTCTGGCTCAGGGTCAGGTCGAGGAGGCCGTCGAACATCGAGTGGCCGCTGGCGATGTCGCCGGAGCCCTGGCTCTGCTGCGCAGCCACACCCGATGGTTCCTGGACCGGGGTGCCATGGGCACCATGTTGCGGCTGAGTGCCGACCTACCTGGTGCCGAGTCCGATCCGCATCTGTGCCTCGATCTGGCTCTGGCCGCTGGGCTGTCCGGTCAGCCCGGTCGTAGTGAAGAGTGGCTCGCGGCGGCCGAGGCGCACATCGAGGCTGATCTGGATCCTGTTCCTGGCTGGCGTACGTTGCGGGCCTACGCGGATTTCATCTGGGCGGTGTACGGCACGACCGGTGATGTCGAGGCCGGCCTCTTTCATGCCCGCCGCGGCGTTGCGCTGGAGACCGATCCGACCCTGTGGGGGCACTCCGTCGCGTTGACCTGCCTCGGCGGCGAACTGCTCGGGGCCGGCCGTATCGCTGAGTCAGCCGAGGTTCTCCAGCGGGCCTGGGACGTCCCTGCGCGGCGGCTCGTGCCACCGTTCTTCCTGCTCCAGGCGGCCGGTCTGCTGACCCTCGCCCTCGTCCAGCTCGGCGAGCACGACCGGGCCCACGCCGTGCTCGCCGATGTGCGGGAGACGGCGAGCACCGCCGAGCGGGCTTGGGGCGACGGGGCGGCGGCCGCACTGGCGATGGTGCGGCTCGCCGAGGGCCAGCTGATCGCCGCGATCGATCCGAGGCGTGCGCTCGCTGTCCTCGACTCCGCAGTGCACCTGGCCGAGGACTGGGGCCAGATTTCCCTGCTGGTGGCGGGCCTGACGAGCCTGACCGTGGCCCGGTGGGCGACGGGTGACCGGTCCGGGGCCCGCCGCAGTCTCGAACAAGCGCATGAGGCCGCCGCCGCGGAGCCGACCCAGCCGGTGGTCATCGAGCAGCTTGCGGCGCTGGACGCGCGGATCGGGCGTGAGGCTGTCCGGCAGGCCCGGGATCGTCGGGATCTGCTGGAGAACCTCACCGACCGCGAGTTGGTGATCCTGCGAGCGTTGCGAGGACCGCTGTCCGTCCGTGAGATCGGCAATGAGCTGCATCTGTCGGTCAACACCGTGAAGGGATACACGAAGAGCCTGTATCGCAAGCTCGGTGCAGTGACCCGCGCCCAGGCCGTGCGCCAGGGACATGACCACGGCCTGATCTGAGGTCTGTCGCTGCTCCACACCGGGTGGTTCTCGACCGAGGGTGGTGCGCGACCACCCACCTGAGCCGGACAGTCCTCCCCAGCAGCCCTCGCCGGACGAGGGTGCGGGGAGAGGTCGATCATGGGCGACGCAGGCGATCGAGCCACACCAGCTGTGCCCACCCAGTGCCGGATCACTGTGGCCGGGCCGCTGAGCGTGGCCGCCGGCCGAGCCCTCCGGTCCCAGTTCGGCCGTGCGCTGAGCGTCAGTCGCGGCGACCAGACGACCGTGCTGGACCTCGGCGGGTTGGATCAGCCGGCGATCCGCGGGCTGCTGACCCTGCTCTGGGATCTGGGCCACGACGTCGTTGCTGTCATCAGTCAATCGAAGGAGGGGTTGTCATGATCATCAATCAGCCGAGGCATGAGGTGGACGTCTGCATCGTCGGCTGCGGGCCGGCCGGGGCCATGCTCGGTCTGCTGCTGGCCCGAGCCGGCATCGAGGTCGTGGTGCTCGAGCAGTATCCGGACTTCCACCGCGACTTCCGCGGCGACACGATCCATGCGTCGACGCTGCAGGTGCTCGACGAGCTCGGCCTGATGCCCGCGTTCGACCGACTTCCCCACCAACCGACCCGGACGGTGGCGATGATGACCGATGACGGCCTGGTCACCGTCGCCGACTTCACTCGGCTTCCCGGATCGTTCCAGTACCTGTCCATGGTCCCCCAATGGGACTTCCTGGCGATGTTGACCACCGTGGCGGCGGAGTACCCGACCTTCACCCTCATCCGGCCGGCCGAGGTCACCGACCTGCTCTACGACCGGGATGTCGTCTGCGGGGTACGGTTCGAGGTCGCCGGAGGCACGCACGAGCTGCGAGCCGCCCTGACCGTGGCCTGCGACGGACGCCATTCCGTGGTTCGGGCCGCCGCGGTCTCGCGGTCAAGGAGTACGGCGTCCCCCTGGACGTGCTCTGGCTGCGGATCCCCAAAGGCCCCGATGACCCGCTAGGGTCCTTCGCCCGGCTCGGCCCCGGCCGGCTGTTCCCGATCATCGACCGCGGCTCGTACTGGCAGGCCGCGGTCACCATGGCCAAGGGCGGCTACGGCGCCCTCCGATCCGCCGGGATCGCGGCCCTGCGTGCCGACTTGGACCGGTGGCTACCGTTCCCTGCCGACCGGATCGATGCCGCGGTCCGGTCCTGGGACGACACCGGGTTCCTCGAGGTCCGGGTGAACCGGCTTCGCCGGTGGCACCGGCCGGGTCTGCTGTGCATCGGTGACGCCGCCCACGCGATGTCGCCGATTGCTGGGGTCGGCATCAACCTGGCCATCCAGGACGCCGTCGCCGCGGCGAACCAGCTGGTCGACAGCCTGGCGGTGCGCGGAACGGTGACCGACACCGACCTCGCTGCAGTGCAGCGCCGTCGAGCTCTACCCGCCATCCTCACCCAGCAGATCCAGCTGCTGGTGCAACGACAGCTGATCTCCGGCTCCGCCGATCCGAACCGTCCGGTGCACCTGCCTCGCGGACTGAGCATCCTCACCAGGACCGGTCCACTGCGCCGGCTGTTCTCCCGCTTCCTGGCCCTCGGCGTACGCAATGAGCACATCGCCATGCCGGCCGGGCCAGAGAACCGACCCGGACGGCCCCGCGAGGTAGCCGTCCCCCAGACCGGGCTGCTCGCCGGAGCTCTACCCCGGGTCGACTGGTCCGACGCTTTCACGGTGGCGGGTCCGGTCGGCGGACGGATCGACCCTCACGTCTGGGCCGACGCGATCTTCCACAACGCGCCCGGGTGGGTGCGCGGGCTGCTCGCGGTACGGCAGTCGATCGTCGTGCTGGTGGGCATCGACCGGGGCCGACCCGACACCTTCGCCACCCGCAGAAGCAGCGACGACGAGATCCTGCTCGGCACCGACGAGCGTCACCTGAGCTTCCGCGCCTCGGTCCTCAGCCTGAGCGATCGGGTCGTGTTGAGCACTGTCGTCCAGATCCACAACCGTCGCGGTCGGGCCTACTTCGCCGTCGTACGCCTCATCCATCCGCTCATCGTCCGCGCCGTGCTGCGCCGGGCCGCTCGATATCTGTCGACCAACCACCAAGGAGTGCTCCGATGAACCAGCCCGTCCACAGCTCGAGCCCCACCCCCACGACCGGCCGCACGGTGCTGGTCGCCGGGGCAACAGGAATGCTCGGCAGCGCGGTTGCGGCCGCCCTGCACCGATCCGGGGCACGCGTGACCAGCCTGTCCCGCAGCCCGGCCCGCGCAGAGGTGGTGCGAGGCGT
>DATDAP010000704.1:0-8419 GCA_036525335.1 Microlunatus sp.
GCGAATCGGTTCCCGTCGGCGCACCACCCGAACTCGATCAGACCGGTGCTTCGTCGACCCGTAATCATTGCGCCCGGTTGTGTTCATCGGGTTCCACTCGCAGGCGGGGTGACATCCGCGAGAAGAGCCACCCAGCCGACCTGCGGAAATGGGCGTCTTGCTGGTGATTCCATGTCGGCGTGAGTGATGAGGGTGTGGCCGGCTACGGCCGGTTCGGGTCGCTGTCTCGGGTGGAGCTGGAACGGTTCTTCCATTTGGACGACGAGGACCGCAGGCTGATCGGCGCGCGGCGGCGCAACTACAACCGGCTGGGTTTCGCCCTCCAGGTGGTCACGGTGCGGAATCTGGGGATGTTCCTGGCCGATCCGCTGGACGCGCCGCCGGAGCTGGTCGTCTACCTCGCGGAACAGTTGGGCATCGAAGATCTGTCGTGTCTGCCGGAGTACTTGGAGCGGCGGCCGACCCGGTTTGAGCATCAGGCCGAGATCCAGCAGGCGTACGGGTTGAGGGCGTTCTCCGGGGTGGAGAAGGAACTGGCGGCGTGGATCGCGGATCAGGCGTGGATGACCGGTGATGGCCCGAAGGCCATCCTGACCGGGGCGGTGGCGTGGCTGCGGGAGCGCCAGGCGCTTTTGCCGGGTATCACGACGCTGGAGAAGATGGTGGCCTCCGGCCGGGAGTCCGCCGATCGGCGGCTGTGGACGCAGTTGGCCGGTCAGTTGTCGACGAGCCGGGCCGGGACGCTGCTGGCGCTGTTGGAGGTGCCGGAGCAGGGCCGACAGCGGATCAGTGAGCTGGATCGACTGCGCAAGGGTGTGTTCCGGTCGTCGTCGAGGGGCATGGTGGCCGCACTGCGGCGGGTCGCGGAGCTGACCGAGTACGGCGGGGCGACGGTAGACGTGTCGTCGGTGCCGCCGCGGCGGCTGCTGACGCTGGCCCAGCACGGGTTGGCGGGCAAGGCGACGCAGCTCCGGCGGATGAGCCGGGAGCACCACCTGGCGGTGCTGGTCGCCACGGTGATCGCGCTGTCGACGCGAGCGGTCGACGACGTGTTGGAGCTGTTCGACCTGCTGATGGTCACCGATCTGGTGTCGCGGGCCGAGCGGGAGTCGAAAGACGAGAAGCTGCGCCGGTATCCGCGGGTTTCGCGCAACGCCGGCAAGCTGGCCCAGGCGGTCCGGGTGCTGCTGGAAATGGTCGACGTCGACCAGGACGTGGGGCTCGGCGTGGTGTGGGACATGATCGAGAAGAAGGTCTCCGGCGGCGAGCTGCGCGCGGCGGTCGCGGTCATCGACGAGTTGGTCCCCGCGAACGACGCCGAGCTGGACGGGCAGCGGATGCAGGAGCTGTCCGGCCGGTTGGCGACGGTGCGACCGTTCCTGCCACTGATGATGAGCACCATCGAGTTCGGCGCGACGCCGGAAGGCGGGCCGGTGCTGACGGCGATGCGCCGGCTCGGCGAGCTGTTGGCCGCCAAGCCGGGCAAGCTGTCGGCGAAGTGGCTCGACGCCCGCCAGGTCGACCACGACCTGATCACCGGCGGGTGGAAGCGGCTGGTCTATCCGGACGGACGCCCAGCCGAAACCATCGACCGCGCCGCCTACACGATGTGCCTGCTGGAGCAGTTTCACCGGCACCTCAAGCACCGCAACATCTTCGCCGAGTCGTCGTCGAAGTGGCGTGACCCGCGAGCGCATCTGCTCACCGGAGCCGCGTGGGAGTCCGCGCGGGATGCGGGCATGAACGCGCTCGGCCTGCCGACCGACATGGCGCCGATGCTCGCCGAGCATGCGGCGGGTCTCGACGCGGCCTACCGGGAGGTGATCTCGCGGCTGGACGAGGACACTGCGGCCACCGTCGACGACAACGGCAGGCTGCACGTCGCGGCGTTGAAGGCGGTGCCCGACCCGCCGTCGCTGATCGACCTGCGGCGGCGGGTGGAGGCGATGGTGCCGCGGGTGGACCTGCCCGAACTGGTGCTGGAGGTGATGTCGTGGCACCCCGGATTCACCGAGGCCTTCACCCACACCTCCGGGAACCCGGCTCGCGTCGGCGATCTGGGCTTGTCCGTGGCGGCCGTGCTGTGCGCGAGCGCGATGAACGTCGGGTTCTCGCCAGTGGTCAGCCCCGGTGCGGAGGCGCTGACCAGGGACCGGTTGCACCACGTCGACCAGCACTACGTGCGGCTGGACACCCTCGCCGCCGCCAACTCGGCCCTGGTCCAGGCCCAGGCATTGATCCCGTTGGCGCGGCTGTGGGGCGGCGGGTTGGTCGCCAGCGTGGACGGGATGCGGTTCGTGGTGCCGGTGCGCACGATCCACGCCCGACCCAACCCGAAGTACTTTGGCCGCAAACGCGGTATCACCTGGTTGAACATGATCAACGACCAGGCCGCCGGCTTGGCGGACAAGGTGGTGTCGGGCACGCCGCGGGACTCGCTGCACACGGTCGACGTGGTGCTGCGTCAGCAGGGCGGCGCGGTGCCGGAGGTGATCATCACCGACACCGGATCCTACAGCGACATCGTGTTCGGCCTGCTGCATCTGCTGGGCCGCCAGTACCGGCCACAGCTGGCGAACCTGCCCGATCAGCGGCTGTGGCGGGTCGACCGCAACGCCGACTACGGGCCGCTGGACAAAGCTGCGCGCGGGGTGATCGACACCGAGCGCATCGCCCGGCACTGGCAGGACATGTGCCGGGTGGCGGTGTCGATCCACTCCGGCGAGGTCTCCGCCCACGAGGTCACCCGCATGATCTCCCGCGACGGACGCCCCACCGCCCTCGGGGAAGCCATCGCGCATTTCGGGCGGATCTTCAAGACGATGCACGTGCTGCGGCTGGTCGACGACGAGCCCTACCGGCGTCAGATCAAGGCGCAGACCAACCTCACCGAGGGGCGACACGACCTGGGCCGCACGATCTTCCACGGCCGCAGGGGCGACGTGTACCGGCAGTACCAGGCCGGCATGGAAGACCAGCTGTCGGCGCTCGGGTTGGTGCTCAACTGCGTGGTGCTGTGGAACACCGTCTACCTCGATCGGGTGCTGACAGCGCTGCGCGAGCAGCGCTACCCGGTGTCCGACGACGACGCCATGCGGCTGTCGCCGTTGGTGCGCGCCCACATCGGCATCGACGGCCACTACAGCTTCCACCTGCCCGACCTCGGCGGAACCCACCGGCCGCTGCGCGACCCCGATACACCCGAAGAGGACGGTTGACCGAGGATTTCGGGGCCGCGGATCGTGTCGGTGGCGAGCTCCGCTGTCTCCGCTCCGCTCGACGATCGTCGCTTGGAACGCTAGCCGACCCGGGCCGGGTCGCCGGAAGGGCAGTCCAGAAGGAGCGGCCTGATGAGATCGCGCGCCGCATCTTGGATCAAGCCGAGACGCCCGTCGCTGTACCCGTGAAGTAGAAGAGGCGCCCCTTTAGCCCTGACGGACCCAAAGGGGGCGCCCTCACCGGCCCGCAAGCCGGTATGTCCGTGATGCGTCACCCACCACCAAGTAGATGAGAACTCCGAACGGCGACGAGTCTAAGCCATCCCCTCAGCGACACCAGGCTCTAGCCCGGTGTGCTCGGTGAGCCCAGCCCCGCGCAGGACCCCCTCACCGGCCTGGTCGATCCGGACCACACCGGAGAACCTGCTCCCCGCGATCAGTGCGTCGACTCGTGTCGCTCCTCAGGGCGCTGGGCGTCACCGCATCGACCCGCCGGGCCTCGGCGATCCGGAGACGCCCCGGGGTGTCGATGACCCGTGCGAGCCGTAGACCAGCCGCATCGAGAAGTCTGCCCAGCTCCGCGTCAGTTCGCTCCCGGCCGCCGGTGACGGCCAGCATGATGACGTCGATCGTCACCCTGCCAGGGTCGAGGTTCTCGGGCAGGATCCCTTCGATGAGGAGCACCCTGGCGTCGTCCATCGCCGCTCGCCGGATAGCGGTCAGGATGGCCAGCGCCTCGGCATCGGCCCAGTCGTGGATCACGTCCATGACCAGATAGGTATCCGCGGCCGGCAGCGGGTCGACAAAGAAGTCGCCCGCCTGCCGGACGAGCCGGGGATGCGCCGGTCCTCCTGCCTCGACGACCCCAGGCAGGTCGACCAGGATGCCTCGTGCCCGGGGCGTCGCCTTGAGAATCGCGTGCAGCAGGTGGCCGCGGCCGCCGCCAACATCCACGATCCGGCGAGAGGACGAGAAGTCGTACGCCGCCAGGACTCCCGCGGTTTCTCCTGCCGATTTCGCGGTCATGGCTTGTCCGAAGATCGCGCGCTCCCTCGGTACCCCGCGCAGGTATCCCCACAAGCCGTCGGGATCGCTCAGCTCGATCGACGGACGACCGGCACGGACTGAGTGGGCCAGGTCGTCGAACGACCGCAGCATCACCGGCAGGCCCATCATCTGGGGAAAGGCGCGCATCGACATCGGGTTGTCGCTGCGCAGCAGCCGAGATGCGGTGCTGTGCTGGTACCCGCCGTCGGCGGCCGAGAACACACCGTGCGCGGCCAGCAGGCGAAGCACCCGGTTCAGCCCGTCCGGGTCGACCTCGCATCGCTTCGCCAGTTCCTTCGCGGGGACCGGATGGTCGTCTATGTGGTCGGCGACGCCGAGTTCCGCCACCACCTGCAGGCATCGGGCGGCCACGCCCGCGTTGGTGACCGCGAAGATCAGTTCGTGCGGTTCCATGTCGGCACTACCCGGTCCGGACCGGGACCCGGGTGCGAGCGACCCAGGCGTCGAATCCGAGCAGCGACGGGTTGAGCAGCCTGGCCAGCCGTACGTCCCGGGGCCGGCAGTACTCGGTGTTGGCCTCGGCCACGTACTGGATCATGTTGGCCGCGACGTCGATGCCGGGGAACGGCAGCGAGCGGAAGATCTCGAGCGGCAGCGACTGGTAACGCACCGGCTCGCCGTACACCTGCGACAGGCCGAACGCGAGCCGCTCACCGGTGATGTGCTCACCAGCGATTCCGACGGTCATCCCGAGGAACTCCTGGCCGCCGCGGAACAGGCCGTACCCGCACCGGCCGATGTCCTCGGCGGCAATCCCGGGCAGCAGGGCGTCGCCCAGCGGCATCGCGATGGTGAGTACGCCGTCCGGTCCGCGCTGCGGAGCAGCGAGCCCGGACACCCACGCCTCCCAGTGGAATGGCGTGAGCAGGTACGTCGTGGGGACGCCGGCCTCCTCGAAGCAAACATCGCCCTCCGACTTCGCATCCCACTGCGGCACCTTGAACCGGCCCTGCAGCGTCGGCATCCGATCGTCATCCAGCGGGTAGCGCCGCCGGGTGTCCTCAGCAGTCGACCAGATCGCGTGGCGGACGCCGGCGGCAGCGGCGGCCCGGGCCTGATTGGCGGCCTGGGTGGCCTCACGCTCGGCGTCGAAGTGCTCGAAGAACGACGTCATGCAGAACGTCCCGTACGCGCCGTCGAAGGCAGCGACCAGGCTGTCCAGGTCGTCGAGGTCGGCGCGCACAACGGTGGCGCCTTGGTCGGCCAGCGCCCGCGCGGCGGCCGAGTCTGGGGTTCGCGTGATGGCCCGGCAGGCATAGCCTCCCGAGGGGTCGGCGAGGATGGCCCTGGCCAGTCCCCCGCTTGTGGCGCCCGCGGCGCCGACCACGGCAATGGTCTTCGTTTCGCTCATGCTCGAGACGCTAGGTCTCCGGGGACGCCCGCCGCGCCGACCGATCTACTCAGCCGACCTACTCAATTTGCCCCCCGAGCTCAATTCCCTGAGCGCTCTGGGGAGCGGCCGCGCACCCAGACCGCGATCTGACTCCGGTTCGGCAGGTCCAGCTTGTCCAGGATGTGCTGAACATGGTTCTGTGCGGTGCGCTCCGACACGAACAGCCGTGACGCGATCTCGCGATTTGTCAGGCCCTGGGCCACCAGGTCCGCCACCTCGAGCTCGCGACGCGTGAGCGCCACTGCAGGGTCCGCATCGATCCGGTTGAGCAGGTCCCACGCCTGGGCCCGGATCGGCGCCATGCACAGCACCTCGGTCCGCCGCAGCGCCGCGACCGTGATGGCCCGGGCGCGGGCGAAGTCACCCGGTGCAGAACGTCGGAGGAGGGCTGCGGCGAGCTCGTACTCGGCCTCGGCGCGGTAGCCCTCCGCACCGTTCTCCGTACAGGACTTCACCGCCTGCTCGAGGTCGGCGATCGCATCGTCGACCAGCCCGAGGTGTGCTGCTGCCCGGCCGAGATGGAGCTCGGCCGGACCGCCGTACGCCATCGCATAGCGGCCGTTGACGACATGGTGCCCGCGCCAGGCGCCGAGTTTCGCGCGCAAGGTCGCGACATCGTCGTCCGCGCCGACCGCCACGGCGGTCGCGATGCCCGCCGCCCACGTGAAGAGCATGGCGTGCGGCGATTCCCGCCACTCCGAGGCCGGGCCGAGCCGGCGGTAGACTGCACCGGCCTCCCGCAGCCGGCCGGCATCCGCCAGCATGCTCGCCGGGGCCAAGGTCGGGACGACACCGGCCAACGGCCAGTCCAGCCCCGCGGCATCCGCGTCGGTGATGCCGAAGGTCCCGAGGGACTCGCTGGTCTGCCCGGTGTGATGGCACTGGATGCTCCGCAGTCCGCTCCACAGCAGGAACGCCGGCGGGAACCCGGTGGCCGCGAGCGTGCCGAACGCCTGAGCGCCAAGCCGGTACGCGTCGGCGTAGCACCCACTGGCCTGAGCGAGCATCGCCCGGCAACGCAGCAGCCGCCACTGCGCCACCGGGCCGCCGACTCGGGTTGCCCAGCGGCCGATGGCTTCGAGCTCGCGCGCGGCGCGCGCCAGGTCGCCCCGCTCGCTCGCGGCGTCGAAGCGCCATTCGGATGCCGACAGACAGGCAGTCGTTCTGCCGGTGCGGGTTCCGAGCGCCCACATCCTGTCCGCGTTCGCCTCGCGTTCGGCCAGTCCGTCAGGGCCGGACCGGACCATGTGGTGCGCGGTGAGGGCCGCCTCGAGCGCGGTCGGGTCGCCGCTGGCCTCGGCGAGGACGAGCGCCTCCGAGGCTGCGGGGTTGGCCGCGTCGAGGTCGGAGAGGTGATCGCAGACCCAGGCGTAGTGGGCCAGCACACGCGCCCGAAGCTCGGCCGGCGCGCCGTCGAGGACGGCAAGGGCACGTTCGCACAGTGCCCGGATCACCCGGTCGATCCCCTCGTCGAAGGTCGGCTCGGGTACAAGCGCCGCCTGGCCGGCCAGGTCGGGGCGGCCGATGCGCACCGCCACTGCGACCGCCTGGTCACAGGTTTCCAACGCGCCGGTGAAATCCGCGGATAGGCACTGGGCGCCGGCGTACGCGATCATCAGCCGGCACCGGGCGACGTCGTCCAGCACTCCCGCGTTGAGCTCGAGCGCCCGCCCGTACCAGCGCCGGCCGTCCTCGTAAGCGTGCAGCCGCATCGCCTCGCGGCCGGCCCGCTCCGTCCACGTCACCGCGAAGGCACGGTCTCCGGCCACCGCCGCCTCCGACCAATGGTGCGCAAGGTCGAAGACCATCCCGTCTGCGTGCGGTGCTTGGGCCGAGATCGCCTCGGCCGCACGACGGTGCAGCGTGACCCGATGCCCGCTGCCCAGACCGGCGACGATCGCGTCACGGACCAGGTCGTGGGCGAACCGCTTCACCTCCGGAGAGCTGTCCTCGTCGAGGACCAGCGCGGCGCGTGCCGCCTGGTCCAGTGACGTGAGGCAGTCGCCCACAGTGCTGCCCGTCATTGCTGCGACGATAGGTACCGCGAACCGGGTACCGAGCACGGCCGCGGCACGCAGCGACGTCGCGCAGTCCGCGGAGAGCCGTCCGAGGCGCTGGCCGATGGCGTCGAGCACCGAACGGGGTATGGCCCCCGCGATCGTGGGCCCCTCGGCCAGCTGACGGGCGAGCTCGGACACGAAGAACGGGTTGCCCGCCGTCGCGTCGTATACCGCCGACAGCTCGGCGTCGCTGGCTGCTCGCCCGACGATGCCGGAGACCTGTTCGCCGACGGCGGCCCTCTCCAAACCGCGCAGCTCGACCTGGGTGGTACGAGGCTCCTGGGCCAATGTGGCGATAGGGCCTGCTGTGTCGCGACAACAGACGACGACAAGGAGACGGTCGTCGCGTGCCGTGCGGGCGAGGTACTGCGCCAACAGCTGCGACGGTTCGTCCGCGCCGTCCAAATCGTCGAGGACGACGAGGAGCGGGCGACGCCGCGCGGCCCCGAACACGAGTCGTGCCACCTCGTCGAACCTCCGCACGCGCTCCTCCATCGACGGCGCGACACCGCTCATGGCAAGAAGGGCCGCGGGGCCCGGGCCGGCCACTCCCTCGGCGTCCAACACCCGCATGACCTCGTGCCACGGCCAGTACGGCGGCGCGCCGTCCGCCATGGCAGCCCGACCCCAAGCGGTCAGGACGCCCCTCTTCCGGGCCAGCCCGGCGAACTCCTCGACCA
>DATDAP010000705.1:0-9417 GCA_036525335.1 Microlunatus sp.
CTCGGGTCGCACCTTGATCGCATACAGCACCGAGCTGGTCGCGGTCCCCCATACCGACGACACCTTGTTGGTGCCGAGGATCGACGCGGTCGGGGTGGAGTCCGGCAACGCGATCAGCAGCGCCGGCAGCTGCAGCAGGCCACCACCGCCGACCACCGCGTCCACCCAGCCGGCCGCGAAGGCCACCAGGACCAGGACGACGACGGTCGCGGTGCTGATCTGCAGCGCGTCCACGTCTCAGGCGAGGTCGGGACGCCCGTGCACGACGGCGACGATCCGGGAGACCGCCTCGTCGTACGGGATGTTCTCGCTCCCACCGCTCGCCCGGTCGCGCAGCTCGACCACGCCGTCCGCCAGACCCCGGCCGACCACGACGGAGGTGGGCATCCCCAGGATCTCGGCGTCGGCGAACTTCACGCCAGGGCTGGCCTTGCGGTCGTCGAGCAGCACGGAGACGTCGGCGTCGTCGAGCTCGCGGGCCAGGTCGGTGGCCGCGTTGAGCACCGCTTCGCCCTTTCCGGTCGCCAGGATCTGCACGTCGTACGGCGCGAGCTCGCGCGGCCAGCACAGCCCCTTCTCGTCGCTGGTCCCCTCGGCCACGGCGGCGACGGCGCGGGAGACCCCGACCCCGTAGGAGCCCATGGTGACGGTGACCAGCTTGCCGTTGCTGTCCAGCACCTTGAGACCGAGCGCCTCGGCGTACTTGCGGCCGAGCTGGAAGATGTGGCCCATCTCGATCCCGCGGGCCAGGCGCAGCGGTCCGGAGCCGTCGGGCGCCGGGTCGCCCTCCCTGATCTCGGCGACGTCGAGGACACCGTCGGGGGTGAAGTCGCGCCCGCAGACCAGGTCGAAGACGTGCCGACCGACGGTGTCCGCCCCGGTCACCCAGCGGGTGCCGACGACGACGCGCGGATCGGCCAGGTAGCGGATACCGGAAGCGTTGTCGGCCCCGAGCACACCGGGACCGATGTAGCCCTTGGCCAGGCTCGGGTGGTCGGCGAAGTCCTCCTCCACGAACGGCTCGGCCTCGTCCGGCTCGAGCTGCGCGGCCAGCCGCTTCAGGTCGACCTCGCGGTCACCGGGCACGGCGATGGCCAGCGGCTCGCGGGTGCCGTCCACCTTGCGCACCATCACCAGCACGTTCTTGAGCGTGTCCGCCGCGGTCCACGGCCGGTCGTCGCGGGCGACGTGGGCGTTGGCGTCGCGCGGAACGTGCGCATTGGCATGGTCGACCAGGGTCTGGATGGTCGGGGTGTCGGGAGTGTCGTGGACGTGCGCGGCGGGCGCGTCCTCGTACGGCAGCGGGTCGGGCGCCCCCACGTGCACGGCCTCGACGTTGGCCGCGTAGCCACCGGCGGAGGCGACGAAGGTGTCCTCGCCGTTCTCCGCGACGGCCAGGAACTCCTCGCTGGCCGAGCCACCCATGGCCCCGGAGGTGGCATGCACGATGACGTACTCGAAGCCGAGCCGGTTGAAGATCTTCACGTACGCGTCGCGGTGCGCCTGGTAGGCCTTCTCCAACCCGATGTCGTCGATGTCGAAGGAGTAGGAGTCCTTCATCACGAACTCGCGGCCGCGCAGCAGCCCGGCCCGGGGCCGCGCCTCGTCCCGGTACTTGGTCTGGATCTGGTAGAGCGAGAGCGGCAGGTCCTTGTACGAGGAGTACAGGTCCTTGACCAGCAAGGTGAACATCTCCTCGTGGGTGGGACCGAGCAGGTAGTCGCCGCCCTTGCGGTCGGTCAGCCGGAAGATGTTGGGTCCGTAGTCGGTCCAGCGACCGGTCGCGTCGTACGGCTCCTTCGGTAGCAGGGCCGGCAGGTGCACCTCCTGGGCGCCGATGGCGTCCATCTCCTCGCGGACGATGCGCTCGACGTTGCGGAGCACCTTGTAGCCCAACGGCAGCCAGCTGTAGATCCCCGGAGCGGCGCGGCGGATGTAGCCGGCGCGCACCAACCAGCGGTGGCTGGGCACCTCGGCGTCGCTCGGGTCCTCGCGCAGGGTCCGGACGAAGAGCTCCGACATGCGGGTGATCACGTGCTGCCTCTCTCTCGCCGGACCGCCCGGCGAGCCAGCCCACCCTATCCAGCGGTGGCGGGATCGGCTGGTCGACTTTTGGCCGGGTGCGGAGAAACGGCCCCGACCTGGCAGGTTCGCGGCGTGTCGGCGACGATCCGAGTCAGTCGGGGCCACTTTTCCGCAGGAGCGCTCAGTAGTGGATGGTGGCGAACTCGCCCACGTCGGCGAACCCCACCCTCAGGTACGTCGACCGCGCCGGCCGGTTGTAGTCGTTGACGTACAGGCTGACCGTGGGGGCGATGGTCCGGGCGAGCTGGACGACGGCCGCCATCGCCGGGGCGGCCAGGCCGCGGCCGCGGAACGACGGGTCGAGCCAGACGCCCTGCACCTGGCAGACCGACCCGGCCACCGAGCCGACGTCGGCCTTGAACACCACCCGGCCGTCCCGGATCATCCCGAACGCGCGTCCGGTGGTGATCAGCTGTCGGACGTAGAAGCGGTAGCCGGCGGGATTGCCCTGGACGGGTGAGACGCCGACCTCCTCGGTGTACATCTTCACCGCGGCCTCGTAGTAGCTGTCCCAGTGCTCCAGGCCCATCCGGCGCACGCCAGGATCCTGCTCGACCTCGGGCGGACCCGAGATCGCCATCACCGGCTGGCGTGGTCGGACGTCCCGCACTCTGCTCCACGCCGTGCCCCAGCGCTCCGACAGGTGCCGCCAGAGGTCGAGCGCGACCGCAGACGGTCCGATGATCGAGAAGCACATCCGTTCGGGACCCGCGAACTCGGTCCAGGCGGCGACTGCCTCCGGTTCGGCGTTCACCGGCACGAGGTTGGCTCCCGCGTGGCAGAGCGAACGGAGCTCTCCGTCCCGCTCGTAACCCCAGATGGGACAGCCGAGACTCGAGGCCTCCACCCCGGCGGCCCGGATCCGGGAGCCGACGAACACGTTCTCGATCGGCCGCAGAGCCAGCAGGCGCAACACCGCGGGCAGATCCTCGCGGCCCAGCACCCGGACCCGCCCGACGCCGCCGCCGGTCGGCGACAACGGAGGGCGGAGGGCGGTCACGTCAGGTCACGCTAGTGGTTGGGCCGGAGGCTCGTCATGGGTGTCCGTCTACCCCACGCTGACGGTGGGCGCGCCCTCAGCGGCCGGCATCTCCTCGGCCAGCCGCAGGGCCTCCTCGATAAGGGTCTCGACGATGTCGGCCTCCTTCACCGTTTTGATCACCTCACCGCGGACGAAGATCTGACCCTTGCCGTTGCCGGACGCGACGCCCAGATCGGCCTCGCGGGCCTCTCCCGGTCCGTTCACCACGCAGCCCATCACGGCGACCCGGAGTGGGACCTCGAGGCCCTCCAGACCGGCTGTCACCGCGTCGGCGAGCTTGTAGACGTCGACCTGGGCGCGACCGCACGACGGGCAGGAGACGATCTCCAGCTTGCGGGGCCGCAGGTTGAGGGACTGGAGGATCTGCAGCCCGACCTTGACCTCCTCGACCGGCGGGGCAGACAGCGAGACCCGGATGGTGTCACCGATGCCCCGGCTCAGCAGCGACCCGAAGGCGACCGCCGACTTGATCGTGCCCTGGAACGCCGGACCTGCCTCGGTGACCCCCAGGTGCAGCGGGTAGTCGCAGGCCTCGCTCAGCATCTCGTACGCCCGCACCATGATCACCGGGTCGTTGTGCTTGACGCTGATCTTGAAGTCGCGGAAGCCGTGCTCCTCGAACAGACTCGCCTCCCAGAGCGCCGACTCGACCAGAGCCTCCGGGGTGGCCTTGCCGTGCTTGGCCAGCAGCCGCTTGTCCAGTGAGCCGGCGTTGACGCCGATCCGGATGGAGGTGCCGTGATCAGCCGCCGCCCGGGAGATCTCCTTGACCTGGTCGTCGAACGCGCGGATGTTGCCGGGGTTGACCCGCACGGCGGCGCAGCCGGCCTCGATCGCGGCGAACACGTACTTGGGCTGGAAGTGGATGTCGGCGATCACCGGGATCTGCGACTTCGTGGCGATGGCCGGGAGCGCGTCCGCGTCGTCCTGGCTGGGCACCGCCACCCGGACGATGTCGCAGCCGGTGGCGGTCAGCTCGGCGATCTGCTGCAGCGTGGCGTTGATGTCGGAGGTCAACGTCGTGGTCATCGACTGGACGCTGACGGGAGCGTCGCCCCCGACGAGGACCTTGCCGACCTTGATCTGCCGGGTCGGTCTGCGCGGTGCCAGGGTGGGTGGAGGCATGGGCGGGAGCCCGAGATCGATACTCATGTCCGGACCAGCCTAGCCCTGCGGTCCTCCTCGCGAGCGACCCAGCGAACAGCGAGTGAGGACAACGCCGTGGGTGGTCCGGGCTAACGTCAGGAGGGTGACCGACATCACCCACAACCTCAAGGAGATCCTCCAGCGCTACCTCCGCAAGGAGCGGGATGCGCTCCTGGCAACCTTGGACGGGCTCGACGAACGGCAGATCCGCTGGCCGCTGACGCCGACCGGGACCAATCTGCTGGGCATCGTCAAGCACACCGCGAGTGTGAGCCTCGGCTACTTCGGTGAGACGTTCGGCCGCGATCACGGCCAGACCATCCCCTGGTTCGACGAGGACTCCGAGGTCAACGACGACATGTGGGCCACTGCCGAGCAGACCCGGGAGCAGATCGTCGCGCTCCACCAGGTCTCGGCGCGGGAGGCCGACGCGACCATCGGCGCCCTGACGCTGGAGTCACCGGGCCGAGTGCCGTGGTGGCCCGACGAACGGGCCGCCGTGACTCTCGGTCGGATCCTGGTGCACATGATCGCGGAGACGGCTCATCACGCCGGTCACGCCGACATCGTGCGGGAGATGCTGATCGGCTCGGCCACCACCGATCCGAACCTGCCGGACTGGACGACCGAACGCTGGGCGACATACCGATCGCGACTGGAGCAGATCGCGGAGAACGCCGAAGGCGCCTGAGGCGTACGGGCCACCCGGCCGCCGGAGCGGTCGAGAACTCAGCCGGCGTCGCTGGTCGACTGATCGAGCAGGTAGATCGTCGTCCCGCCGGCGTCACGATAGGTGGCCATGAAGCCCCCGGGGATCTCCGACGGGTCGCTGACCACGACGAGCGAGTCCGCCCTCGAGGCGTGGAAGTCGCGCACGCTGTCGACCGTGAAGAGCGGGCCCGCGGGCGCCTGGTCGTCCAGGTCGAGCATGACCTGGGCATCCGTGCCCGGCAGCGACAACGCGACGGTGGCCTCACCCTCGCGCCAGAGCTCGGTGGCGCCGAAGACGTCGCGATAGACGCGCAGGGACGCGGTGACGTCGGCGGTGGGGACGTACAGGAACTCCAGTTTCATGGCTCGCCCTCTCGTGGCGTAACTAGGTTTCGCTCCAGCATAACGGCATTATGTCGGTATGCGCGAGTGGGTTCCGGTGTCGACGTCTCCGAGGGGGAGGCTCGCACTGGTCGCGGTACGCGAGTTCGGCTCACGGCCCTTCGAGCAGGTGACCGTCGGTGAGCTGGCGTCGGCCGCCGGGGTGACGACCGGGGCGCTCTACCACCACTTCGACAGCAAGCTCGGGCTCTACCGCTTCGTTCGCGCCGACGTCGAGCGCCGACTGCTCGATCGCATGGAGGGGGCGAGCGCCGCCGCTCCAGGGGGGGCGAAGGCCGTGACGCCGGCCCTGGTCGTCGGGTTCGACTTCGCGGTCGCGCAGGGATTCTCCCGGTTGCTCGGCGACCCGGCACCCGGCGATGCCGAGGATGCGCTGGCCGAGCTCCTCGACCGCCTCAGCCAACCCGCGCCCGCACCGATCGGACGCGTGCTGGCCGCTGCGTGGCGCGCCGCGTTGATCGCCGTCGCCGAGGGAGTGCCCGCCGATCAGGCGCGCGAGGTGCTGCGCTCGCTGAGGGTGCTCGCGGCCAGCGCCGACTGAGGGGGTGGGTCGAGCCGGATCATGCCGAGCTCTTCGCGGGCGATCCCGACACCGTCTCACCGTGGGTCCGGCGATCGTGCTGCCACGTGGTGGCGGCGGCCGCGGCCAAGAGGATGGCCGGCCCGACGAAGTACAGCCCCAAGCCGACGACGGTGAGCAGGCTCCAGATCAGGAGCCCCACCGCCGCCACGGTGGTCAGCATCGCCGTCCGGAAGCCGGTAGCGTCCGACACCACAGCCACCAGACAGCACAGCAGCGGCACCCCGATCAGCACCAATCCGAACGCCCCGCTGTCCTGCCAGACCCAACCGATCGTGACGGCCGCGATCCCCAGCGTCAACGCGAGAGCCGCGAGTCGCAGCACCCGCGGAACCCACAGCGTCGCGCCACGACTGCGCTGATACAGAGCCCCGAGGACTCCGACCACCAGCAGCGAGATCGCGATCACACCTGCGACTGACAAGAGTGACATTCCCGTGCCCTTTCTCTAGTCGGTGAGAGCCTGCACACGATCGCTGAAGACATGTACGGGCCAACGCTCGCGCAACCCGTCGGCCATCGCCGCCAAGTGGTCCTGCTCCCGTTCCCACGCCATTGCGGCCCTCACCCGATCGGCCAGCGCGCGGTTCCAGGGCGTCGGCTCCAGCACCAGTGACTCGACCCGGACCAGGAACCAGGAACCGGTCTCCGGCTCCTGGTCGAGACCGAGGCCCCCCGGCCGGCGGACCGCGTTGGTGATGCGCAGCACCATCTCCTCGGCTCCTTCGTCGTGATGGATCGAGGCTACGCCGGAGCTCTGCAGATCGGTCGGAACCCGAACCAGACTGCGTACCGGGCGGGTCCGGTGGGCCGCCCCGCGACGAAAGGCCTCACGCGCGGCGTCCTCGTCGCCGAACTCAGCCCAGCTGACTCGTGCGGTATCCACCTCGTCGAACAGCGCTCGGTGGCTCGCATACCACACCCTGGCGTCGGCGTCGCTGATCGAGTCGGATTCGAGAACGGGTGTGGCCGCCCGCTCCGCCGCGACCAGGGCTGCCAGCTGCTCCGCCCGGGTCTCGCCCGGCACGTCGCGCCGCTCCGCCTCGCGCGACAGCAGCTCATCCCGGATGGCCAGGTCCAGTGCCGCCTGCAGCGGGTGCGGCTCGCCGGCCACCCGTACGGCCGCGTTGCCCTCGGGCGGCATCAGCGTCTGAACGTAGTCGACCCGCACGTCGGTCCCGCCGACCGTGGCGAGCACTCCGGGATCGACGGGCGTCGCACAGCCGGCCAGCAGCACCGCGAAGGCGGCGAACGACACCGCGCACCTCAACATCGGTTGATGGGCGCCCAGAGCGTGTCGTCGTCGGCCTCGAAGTACTCATCGCCGCACTCGCTGTCCCACGGGTTCAACGAGCCGCCGTGCACTCGGCCGCACCGATCATGGTCGCCACAGTCGTAGGTATAGGTGTCGATGCCGTTGCAGCCGGGTCCGCACTCCCCCAGGCACTCCGACGAGCCGGGCCCGCTGTTGATCGACTCCTGAAGGAAGCAGTGGCTCCCCGCGTCGTGGTTCAGCGGCCGGTTGGCCCGGACGCAGGCCATGTAGAAGATGCCCTCCTCGTCGGACTGCTGGCAGGCGGCCAACGCCCGCCGCCGCTCGGCGGAGGAGTCCGCGGTCCGCTCCAGTGCCGACTCGACACAGGTTGCGCTCTGCTTCTCCCTCGCGGTGAAGGTCGTCGGACTCTCCAAGGTCATGGCGGGCCGATCTGCTTGCTGACTGCCGAGCTCGACGCCCGGCGGCGCCTCGGCGGCGAGCATCACCAGCCGAAGAAGCAGGTCGGTGTGGGTCGGCAGCGCACGCCTGGCCGCCTTCGCCGGAGCCGCCCACTCCTTGCTCACCTTCGCCGCCAGGGCGAGCAGACCGGCGTGCTCGGCGGGAGTCAGGGCGCGGTCCCCGCCGGACCAGCTGGCCGTACCGGCCGTCAGATCCCGGGTCGCGGTCATCGTCTTCCCGTTCACCTCGACACTCGACCGGGCCACCCCGACCTCAGGCGAACGACTGGTCAGCGTGATCGCGGTGGTGGAGTGTCCGAACGTCGCGCGCAGCTCCGTCGCGGAAGCCCGAGTCACCCGTAGCCCGTCGGCTCTCGAGCTGTCGGGGGGTGTCGGATCAGATCTCGCCGGTCCGGCCCCGGCGACAAGAATGACCAGCGCCCCGAGCACAATCAGCCGATTCGTCTTCATCGCGCCTCCCGCAAGCCGTCGAGGATGCCTTGAGCATCTCGCTCGAGCAGTGAGAGCGTCAATAGTTCGTACGTAGTTAAAAAGGATTGGCGATAGCTAGAAGAGCCTGATCGGATCGATCAGATCGGCCAGGATCAGCACCACACCGGAGATCAGGATGATCCCGCCGACCGCATACGCCACCGGCAGCATCTTCGCGGTGTCGACGTAGCCAGGATCCGGTCGACCGCGGAGGCGGGCCAGCAGCTTCTTCAGCCCCTCGTAGAGCGCCCCTACGATGTGGCCGCCGTCCAGCGGCAGCAGCGGGATGAAGTTGAACAGGGCCACGAACAGGTTCACCGAGCCGAGCAGCATGAACATGGTCGCGACCTTGTCGGCCGCGTTGATCTGGTCGGTGGAGGCCACTTCGCCGGCCGCCCGGCTGGCGCCGACGATGCTCATCGGACCGTAGATGTCACGGGGCTTGCCGGTGATGAGGTTGGCCGCCGTGTAGTAGACCTTCGCCGGGAAGGCGAGCAGCGCGTGCCCGGTCTGCTGGGCCATCGTCCACATGTCGTCGAGGACCACGATCGGACCTCCCCGCTCGCGCAGGACGACGGGCTCGACCCCGAAGAAGCCGGCCGCGACCCGCTTGCCCGGATCCCAGCGGTCGGGTACGCCGGTGATCACGGTGTTCACCGGCGTCAGCTGCACGGTCTGCCCATCCCGGATCACGGTGATCTGCGCGGACAGGTCGAGGTTGGCGCGGATCAGCAGTGACATCTGGTCCCAGTCGCTCACCGGCTGACCGTTGAACGCCACGATGGTGTCGCCGGCCCGGATGCCCGACGCGTACGCCGGTGTCTTCGGCTTGCCGGCGCAGTCGTTGGTGGGCTCGCCCACCGCCACGATGCACTCCTGCACCCGGTTCACGGTCAGCTGGCTGCGGTAGACCCCGTACGTCGCGGTCACGCCGAGGATGATCACGAAGGCCAGCAGGAGGTTCATCGTCGGACCACCGGCCATGATGATCAGCTTCTGCCAGACCTTCTTCTGGTAGAAGAGCCGGCCGTCGTCCTCGGGCCGGACGGTCTCCCACTCGGCGGCCCGGGCGTTGTCCGCGAGCGACTGGAAGATGCCGGTGCGAGCCGTGCGGACACGCCCGGGGTTGTCCTTGGCCGGAGGGTACATGCCGACGAAGCGGACGTAGCCGCCCAGCGGGACGGCCTTGAAGCCGTACTCGGTCTCGCCGCGGAAGCGCGACCATACTGTGCGCCCGAAGCCCACG
>DATDAP010000706.1:0-7878 GCA_036525335.1 Microlunatus sp.
TGCGGTGTGGGAAGCGAGTCGCAGGGTTGATCCGGTTCTGACTAGGTGCTTTGGTGGGCCCCGTGGGACTCGAACCCACAACCCGCGGATTAAAAGTCCGCTGCTCTGCCAATTGAGCTAGAGGCCCCGGTGCGCGGGTGAGGCGCACGGACTGACATTCAACAGCACCGGGCCGACCCACGCGACCTCGATCCAGCCTCCCCGCCGACGGGACAAGCTTCGACAGGTACCCAGTGGCGGCTTCGCCGCCACGAAGCGGCCACACCGCGCGTCTCGGCGACGGTCAGTTCGAACCAGCCGCCCGGGACGCTCCCCCGCCGACCGGTGAGCCACCCGTCTCCCGCAGTGCCCGTGGACCGAGTCCCGTCACCGTACGGCAGGCCTTGTTGAACGCCTGCAGGTCGGGGATGCCGACGGTGGAGGCGATGGCGGCGATGGACATCGTGCTGTGCACCAGCAGCTGGCGGGCGTGCTCGATCCGGCGCTGGCGAAGGTAGCCGACCACGGTCAGACCTTGGCCGGCGGTGAACAGGCGGGTCAGGTGATTGTGCGAGACACCCACGGCGGCGGCGATCTCCGGCACGGTCAGCGGCTCCGACAGGTGGCGCTCGATGTGGGCCAGGGCACGCGTCAGGTGCTCCTGAGCCGGGTTGCGACGCGGAGAATCACGACCACGATCCCGTGTCAGCGACGACAGGCGCAGCAGGGCCAGCCAGACGTCGGCCCGGGTCCGTTCGGGCCGGGTGGCCGCCGAGTCGACGGCCGACTCCATCAGGTCGGTGATCACCGCCAGCTCGGGTCCGGGAGACATGAGCAGGTGCAGCGGCCAGGTCGCCCCGTCACCGGCCACCCCGGGACCGGTCCGGAGGTGGGCGTACAGGTGGGTCGACGGTCCCTCGTAGCGGTAGCGGATCACCGACGCCGGGGGCACGAGCGACACGCTGCCGGGCGTGATCGCGTACCCGAGGCCGTCGACCTCCAGCTCGGCGGAGTAGGCGTACAGGTGCAGGGACCACAGGTCGGGGAGCTGGAACTCGTCGACGAGTCGGCCGACGCCGTGCGTCGCGCGGCCCTGGGAGACCACGACCGGCGGTTCCGCCAGGTTCATGATCACCGCCGGAGCCTCGGACCCATGCCGAATTCTCACCAGTAGATGCCTACCACGGACCACGACATGCAACGAATGCGCCGCCTACGGTGAAGGACCAGCAGTGAGAAACAACCAGCGTTTCGAGAGGATCACTCGATGACCACCCTGGTCGATCGCAAGCACCGGCTGACGTCGGTGGAGATGGCCCACTTCGTCTCCCACGGAAGCATCGCGCTGAGCGCGGTGGTGCCCGACAGCCTCAACGAGCGGGCCATCGGCGTGCTGGACGCGGGCCTCCCCGGTCACCCGTACGGCACTCCGCTCGACACGGTCTTTCCCACGGGGACCTTCGTCCGCGAGCTGCTCGACCTGCCGGCAGTGGCCGGTGCCGTGCAGAGCCTGGTAGGGCCCGGACCGGTGATCGACCACCATGCCGTCCACGTCCGCCCGCCGCACGGCGGTGAGGCGCAGAACATGCACGGGGACGCCATCCTGGACACCCGCACCGACGCGTTCGACGTGCAGCTCATGTACTACCCCTGCGAGGTCACCCTGGAGCAGGGCGGCACGCTGTCGGTGCCCGGCACCCACCTGCGCCGGATCAACCAGACCGGCATCGGGCGGTACCAGAATCTCGCCGGCCAGACCCGGCTCACCTGCCCGGCCGGCACCGTGGTCCTGCTGCACCACGGCATCTGGCACGGCGGCCGACGCAACGACTCCGACCAGCCGCGCCACATGTTCAAGATCCGGTTCAACCCGACGGTTCGCCAGCTCCGGCTGTGGAACACCGACGACATCGACGACCCCGGCGTACGCCGCGAGCTGACCACGGGCTTCGGCTGGACCAACGCCAACGAAGGACGCCTCGAGCTGGTCAACCGGGCCAAGCTGTGGCGCTACCTCACCGGCGACGAGCAGTTCGACATCGACTACTACCTGACCCGCGAACAGATCCAGCCCCGCCACCTCGCCCCCGGGGCCACCGACGTGCGGCTCGGTTCCAACCGCTCCGGCGACGGCTGGGACCTGTGATCGTCCGCTCGGTTCGCCGACCCGTCCCCGCCAGCTCGAGAAAGGCCGCCACATGACCGCCACCACCATCACCGCCAGCCTGTCCGTCGAAGAATCCTTCGCCGTCCCCTCGGCCAACCCGCAGCTGCGCCAGCAGGTGCTGATCCTCTACCTCGGTACGTCCGCCCTGGACTCCGACGTGATCGGCTGGACCCGGTACGACGGGACGGGTCGGTCCCGGCCGACCATGGGTGACAGCGACGAGGCCCCGTATGCGACCGGTCTCGACGCCCTGCTGGACGGTTGGCGGCTGCTGCACATGTCGCAGCTGCTGGGGCACGAACGCGGTCACGAGTACGACACGGCCTACCTGCCGTACGAGTTCCTCTTCGAGCGGCTCGTCGACATCACGGCCTGAGCAACCGGGTCACACAGCCCGCGGACGCTCCCGCCAGTCGCGCACGACCCGTTCGACATCGACGTTCGGGATCACGATGTTGGGTCCGTCGATGCCGCGGCGCCGGGCGTCGACGATCCGGGTGTTCAGGTCCATCACGATCTCGCGGACCTGATCCTCGGTCACGCAGTCGGCGACGGTCTCGGCGATCTCCGCTGTCTCCTTGCGGAGCAGGAGCGAGCCTGGCAAGGGTGGTCGGAGGTTCTCCCGCTCGATCAGACCCTTGATCCACCAGTTCTCGTCGTCGCGACCGCCCAGGCCCTTCAGCGGTTCACCGGCCCCACGCAGGTTGTCGAACTCGCCGCGCTCCTGCGCCTCGCGGATCTGCCGGTCGATCCAGGACTCGAATCCGGGCATCTCACCTCCCTGACTGCGCCATGTCGTGCGGTCAGGTTACCCAGTCATGATCACGGAGCTGCTCGGTTCCCTCGACGGTGTGTGGCAGGCTGACGGCTGTGGAGGGCTGGCAGGTGGGGCTGATCGCCGTGCTTGCCATCGGCCTGGTGGCCATCGTGTTCGGTGCCGTACGGGATCGCCGGATCAACGAGCGCCGGCGCCGGGAGATGCTGGCACCGCCCGAGCGGTCCATCCCGAAGTTCTCCCCCGACGCCCCCACCCCGAACTACCTGTCCGAGCTCCAGGCCCGGCGACCTCCACCCGACGCCCGGCCGACCGATCTCGCCGAGGCCGAACGGGATGAGCTGCGGACGGCCATGGAGGCGCCCGACACCACCGTGATCGACCGGGGGTACGCGACCGAGGACCTGGTCACCGACCCGGCCACGGGCTGGTCGGTGCTCCGCCAGCCGAGTGTGCTGGTGGCCGACGCCGAGATCGCGACGGTCCGCGAGCTGTTGGGGGTGCTGGAGAACCAGCTCCCGACCGGACGCCCCCTGGTGGTGGTGGCGCCGGGCTTGAGTGTCGAGCTGCTCTCGACGTTCGCGGTCAACCACATCCGGCAGGTGATCACCGTCCTGCCCGTGATCGTGACCGAGGAAGCCGCCCGACGCCGGGTCGCCACCATGACCGGCGCGCAGCCGATGAGCCACCTCGATCTCCAGTCCGGCTACCTGGCGCCGGGTGCCTTGGGCACCTGCACGACCTGGGTCTCCACGACGCGCCAGAGCTACCTGCTCCGGTGAGTCAACCCAACACCCGCTGGGCCTACGTCGCCGCCATCTGTCCGGTGATCTTCGGCACCACCTACCTGCTCACCACCCAGTTCCTCCCGCCCGGCCGACCGTTGCTGGCGGCCCTGATGCGATCCCTGCCGACCGGTCTGGTGCTGGTCCTCGCCACCCGGGCCTGGCCACCCCGCGGCTGGTGGGGACGCTTCCTCTTCCTGTCGGTGATGTACTGCTCGGCCTTCTTCCCGCTGCTGTTCATCGCCGCCTATCTGCTGCCCGGTGGCGTCGCCTCGGTGATCAACTCGATCACCCCGCTGCTCGTTGTCGTCTTGTCGGTGCCCTTGCTGCACACGAGAATCCGGACCATCGACATCGTCGCCGGTGCTCTCGGCATCCTCGGTGTCGGCCTGCTGGTGCTGCGCTCGACGGCTCGGCTGGACGGCTGGGGCATCCTGGCCATGACCACCTGCGTGATCATGATGGGCTTCTCCACCGTGCTCACCAAGCGGTGGGGGCACCCAGCCGGCTTCAGTGCCGCGAGCTTCACCGGCTGGACGTTCCTGCTCGGCGGGCTGACGCTGCTGCCCTTCACGCTGGCGATCGAGGGGTTGCCCGACACGCTGACCGCCCGCAACATCGGTGGACTGGTCTACCTGGTGCTGTTCAGCGGGATCATCGCCTACAGCCTGTGGTTCTGGGGGCTGCAGCGACTGCCGGCGAGCGCGGTCAGCTTCCTCAGCCTGTTGAACCCGGTCGTGGCCGCGGTGCTCGGCTGGGTGGTCCTCGGCCAGGTGCTCAACGGCTGGCAGATCGTCGGGGCCGTCCTGGTGCTGGTCTCGGTGCTGCTCGGCCAGAACCTCGCCCTCCTTCGGCGGTCGTCGTTAGCATCACGCCTGTGAACGAGGAACCCTCGCGTGAGGACCGCCGGTGGCCCCGGTCGGTCTACGGGGTCGGCTCGGAACCCGACGCGCGCTTCTCGCTGGCTAACGAGCGAACCTTCCTGGCCTGGATCCGGACCTCGCTCGGCTTCCTGGCCGGGGGCGCCGGCATCGCCGCGGTCAGCACCATCGTCGGCCGGTTCAGTCTCGAGCTGAAGCTCGCGTCGCTGCTGCTGCTGGTCTGCGGCCTGGTCTGCTCGACCGGAGCGTACGTGCGGTGGGTCCGGAACGAGCGGGCCATGCGCACCGGTCAGCCGTTGCCGTCCTCACCGGCCATGCCGTTGCTGACCGCGGTGCTGGCCGCGGTCGCCCTGCTGGCGATCGTCGTCGTCGGGCTGCGGTAGCCATGCCCCTGGAACCGACCCTCCCCGCCGAGCGCACCCGACTCGCGTGGCAGCGCACGGTTCTCGCGGGCGTGCTGTGTCTGCTCGTCGACCTCCGGCTGCTCGCCGAGGTGTCGGTGCCCCTCGTTGCCGTGGTCGGTCTCCTCGTGCTGCTCGTCGCGGCGGTCCCGGTCGCCGCCATCATCCGCGAGGCGGTCAGGGGACGAGAGCTGTCCACCGAGACCGCCGTCGGTCGCAACGCGGCACTGCTCACCACGCTGGTGACAGCGGCCTGCGTCGGCGGGATCGCGTACGTGGTGCTGGCCTAGCACCCCGGAGATCAGGCGTAGCCCAGGGCGTGCAGGCGGGCGTCGTCGATGCCGAAGTGGTGGGCGATCTCGTGCACCACGGTGATGTGCACCTCCTCGATCACGTCCTCCAGCGTGTCGCAGATGGCCAGCGTGGGGTGACGGTAGATCGAGATCTTGTCCGGCAGCACCGCGCTGTAGAACTCACCTCGCTCGGTCAGCGGGATGCCTTCGTAGAGTCCCAGCAGATCCGGCTGATCGGGCGGTGGGTAGTCCTCCACCACGATCACGCAGTTCTCGATCATCGACGTCAGCTCGACGGGGATGGTGTCGAGGGCCTCGGAGACCAGCTCCTCGAACTCAGCGGTCGCCAGGGAGATCACCACTTTGATGCTACTGGTGCAGTTCTGCGAGCCGCGAAACTGAGAATAACAACACTGTAGTTTTCGCCTGACCTACGGCGTGTCGCGTTGCCAATGTGACCAAAATGCCACTCACGTCTTGCCGTTACGGCTGTGACGCGTTTAGAGTCCTGCGTTATCTGGGGTTTTTGTTACTGCCGTGGCGGGACGTGCGGATGTGGCAACAGCTCGACCTCGAGGTACCTGACCGGTGGGACGGAGCGCACGTGAGCACGAGACGCAGTACGGTCGTCGTCGCGTCGGCGTTGGCTCTAGCAGGCTTCCTATCCGGAGTCGCCGGACCGGCGATGGCGGACACCTCCGTGACCGCGACCACGGCGGTGAACGTCCGCTCCGCCGCGAGCACCAGCAGCAAGATCGTCGGCGGTCTCTACCGCGGCCAGACGGTGACGGCCGTCAGCACCGTGGGCAGCTGGACCAAGATCAAGTTCAGCTCCGGCACCGGCTACGTCTCCAGTCGGTACCTCAAGGGCGGCGCCACGCTGCCCGGCGGCACCGCCGCGCAGACCCGGGTGACCACCACCGACGTCAACCTGCGCAGAGGTCCCGGGCTCTCGTACCGCAAGATCAGGACCGTCCCTGACCACACCACCGTCACCCTCACCGGCAAGGTGGCGCGCGGCTACACCGAGGTCAGGGTCGGATCGGCCACCGGCTGGATCGCCAGCCAGTACCTCAGCCGGCCCAGTGCCCCGCCCGTCGCCACCGGCACCCGGGTGGCCACTGCCGATCTGCTGATCAGGACGACGTCCGGCGCGAACTACAAGGTCGTCGGGGAGATCGCCAAGGGCACGACCGTCTCGATCACCGGCACGACCCAGAACGGCCGGGCCCAGATCATCTATGCCAACGCCCTCCGCTGGGTCACGGCGAAGTTCCTCAGCACCCCGGTCGACACCGGTCCGGTCGCACCCGGTCTGCCCAAGATCATCGGTACGCGCTACGCCACCACGACGTTGATCATCCGCTCCACCCCCGACGCGAGCTTCCAGTCGGTGACCGAGGTCGGCATCGGCACCCCGTTGAGCATCACCGGCGTGGTCAAGAACGCCCGGATGCAGATCGTGTACGACAACGCCGCTCGCTGGGTGACCGCGCAGTACCTGTCCACCACCAAGCCGGTGACACCGTCGTATCCGGTGGAGAAGGGGCTGAAACCCAACGCGATCAAGGTCCACCGCGCGGTACGGGCCACCTTCCCGCAGATCACCTCGATCGGTGGGGTCCGCAAGGACCCGCTGCCCGACCACCCGTCCGGTCGCGCCCTGGACCTGATGATCCCGAACTACAAGTCGGCTTCCGGCAAGGCGCTCGGCCAGCAGGTCGCTCTCTGGGCCAAGGCCAACGCGAGGACCCTCGGGATCAACTACGTGATCTGGAACCAGCACATCTGGAACATCGAACGGGACAAGGAGGGCTGGCGCTACATGGCCAGCCGCGGCGGCGACTCCGCCAACCACAAGAACCACGTGCACATCACCGTGTTCGGCTGACGTCCGCCGAACCCCCAGACGTGGGGCCGGTCTCCCCCGGGCCCGGCCCCACAACAGCTTCAGGAGCCTTCGGGCCGGCGGATCCGGCTGATACGTCGCCCGAGGTTCGGTAGAGTCGGTCCGGTTCGGCCGGTCCCCATCGTCTAGCGGCCTAGGACACCGCCCTTTCAAGGCGGCAGCGCGGGTTCGAATCCCGTTGGGGATACTGGTACAAAAGCCTCGTGACTAGGCGAGACGCTAGTTCTGCTGGCGATTGTGACTGCGCGACGCTGTCCAGGCCGTCTCAGGGCCGTGTGTCGACGCCTTTCAGTAGGTCTTCCAAGCCCTTCGCGGCCGCGTCGGTGTCATCTTCGAACAGTCCGCCGTACCGGGTGAGAGTAAAGGCCACGCTGTTGCGCCCAGCCCACTGCGACACTTCCCGGACGTTGCACCCGGCAGCCACCAGGATCGCCACGAAGCTGTGCCGAAGGGGTGTGAAAGGTCACGTCGTGCAGTCCGGCCGGCTTCGTCGCTGGCCGCCAGACCTGACGGGCAAATGTGGCGCGGAACATCGGGCCGCCCTGGGACCTAGTGGTTGCGGCCGGAAGTTCGTCAAGGGACTCCGGTGTCCAGGTGCGTGCATCGCCAGGCCGACGAGGGAGGGATGCCGAGTCGCATCGCGACCGAGGAGAACGCAGCGAGGTGCGTGCCTGGGCGCCGGAGACCC
>DATDAP010000707.1:0-2930 GCA_036525335.1 Microlunatus sp.
GGCGACGTCATCACCGCGTCGTGCAGGAACGCCAGGGCCGTCAGGTCGTTCTGGTAGGTCTCCATCAGATGCTCGGCGGGCCGACCGCCCCGGAGCCTGGCCGCGCGCCGAGCCGTACGCCGGGCCGCCAGGCTGCTGGCCAGCGCGACGTCACCGGTCGTCACCCAGCCACGCTGGGCGCCATCGGCGAGCGCGCGCTGGACGGTGATTCCCTCCTGCTGGCGCGCCTTGGTGGCGAGCACCACCAGCACCGCCAGCGCGGGCAGCATGATGACCACGTACGCGATCAGGAATCCTTGGCCGTCGGCGACCATCGTGCTGCCGTTCCAGGTGGCGTGCAGCAGCACGGCGACCAGGTAGCCCAGCAACGGCGCGAGGATCCGGGTTTCGCGCGACCGGGCCGTCACCGCTACCCCGATGCCGACGCCGATGGGGGCGGTGAACAGGGGGTGTGCGAACGGGCTGAAGATGCCTCGCACGATCACCAGGGCGGCCAGCTCGGTCGGACCATCGTCGGTGAGGGCGCTGGAGTAGTAGAGGATGTCCTCGGTGAAGGCGAAGCCGATCCCGGCCAGCCCGGCGTAGACGATCCCGTCCACCACCCCGCGCAGCTGCGCCCGCCGGAGCCAGACGACCAGCACCAGGAACAGGCCCTTGGCGAACTCCTCGGTGAGCGGCGCGATGGCGACCGCGAGCCAGAACTCGGAGCGGGTGAACGCCGCGAGAACGAACTGGGCACCGGCCGCGATCAACACCGCCGCACTGCCACCCCAGACCAACGCCGCCCAGCGGTAGCGCACCGGCTCCGGCTCCCAGCGGTCCAGCCAGAAGAAGAACCAGATCAACAGCGGGAACGACACCGCGGCGGCCAGCGCGGACACCAGCAGCGGGACGGGGTCGCCGACCACCAGCAGCAGCACCCCGACCAGCAGCAGGGCCAGACCGAGACCGACCATCGCGATCACGGTCAGCTTGGAGCGTCGCCTTCGTGGCTGCAGCACAGCCATGGCATTCGCGTCGGCGGCCCAGGGGGCGACGGTGCCGGACAAGGCGCCTCCTCGCTGATGTCGCGGTCCGCAGCGACGACCGCGGGATGACGCCACTCTAGGGCGGACGGCGTCCCACAACGGGCCGGCCCCGGGTGAGACCGGTCGGCCGGGACGCGGTCCACCGGCGATGATGGAGGCTCGAAGGCAGCGACGGAGGGGGAGAGCGGGCCGTGCTCGGAGTCCTCGCCGGGTTCGTCACCATCGGTGCCGTGATCGGTCTCGGAGCCCTCCTCGCCCAGTGGCGGATCCTGGATGTGAACGGCCAGAAGACGCTGGTCCGGCTCTCCTTCTTCGTGGCCAGCCCCGCCCTGATCGTCACCGTCCTCGCCGACACCGACGTCAGCCAGATCTTCTCGGCGAACCTGGTCGCCTCGCTGGTCAGCGTGGTTGTCGCGGCCTCGATCTGGTTGCTGCTCGCGCGCCTGGTGTGGAAGCGCTCGGTGGGAGAGACCGTCATCGGCGCCTTCGGATCCGCGTACGTCAACGCCGGCAACCTGGGGCTGCCGATTGCGGCGTACGCACTGGGCAACGCGTCGCTGATCGTGCCGATGCTGCTGACCCAGATGCTGATCCTGCAGCCCGCCGGACTGATGGCCCTGGATCTGGCCACCTCGAAGGTGAGCGACCTGTCGCGGCGGGCCTGGGCCTGGTACATGCTGACCCGACCGTTCCGCAACCCCATGACGGTAGGCTCACTGCTGGGGCTCTTCCTCTCCATCACCGGGATCCAGATCCCCCGGTTGATCGACGACCCCCTCCAGCTCGTGGCCAACATGGCGGTGCCCGGGATGCTGCTGGCGTACGGTGTCTCTCTGCGGCTCGGTCCGCGGTTCGGTGCCGGCGAGGACCGAGCCCCGTTGGCGACCGTCGTCGCGCTCAAGGTGGTCGGGCAGCCCCTGGTCGCCTTCCTGGTCGCCCGCTTCGTCGTCGGGCTGGAGCCGGCCGACGTGTTCGCGGTGACCGTGATCGCGGCCCTGCCGACCGCGCAGAACGTGTTCACCCACGCGGTCCGCTACAACCAGGGCGTGGTGCTCGCCCGAGACTCCATCTTCTTGTCCACCGTGCTGGCCGTGCCGTCCCTGATTCTCATCGCGGCCCTCCTCGCCTGATCGGGCCCGGTCGGCGGCAATTTCCATCCACGGATGGCTTCGCCTGCTGTCCAGGGCCGAGGGTCGCGCATTTTCCATCCACGGATGGCATCTACCCACCACACACGCCCCTCGGCCGCCAAACTCCATCCACGGATGGAAAATGCGATCCGCCGGCCTGCCGTGCATGTCGCGGACGGTTGGCCGCCGACCGCTGGGCCCGCCGATCTGTTCGCGCCCACGGGCCGGAACGGGCGCGTTCGAGCATCACCCCGGCCGGCCGGCCCCGGTCGGCGCTGGGTAGGTTCAGCGGGGAAGGAACTTCACGGGTTCGACGTCCGGCGGGAGGTGTGGCTGATGGCCGAGATCGACGACTTCGATCTCGATCGGAGCACGGCGCAGGCCTGGGCCGAGTTCACCGGTCGGCTGGCCGAGGTGATCTCGATGATCGACGATTCGGCCGATCTGACCATCCGCTCCTTCTCTGCCGGTGCGGATCCACCGTTCGTCCGGCTCTCCAGCCCGTCGCGACTGGCGATCCGGGCCGAAGCGGCCGCCAACTCCAGCCTCGGCGCGAGCTATCAGCTGACCGAGGCGCAGGGGAAGGCACTGGAGGAGGCGGGCTGGCAGCCGCCCGACCCGGACTGCCCCGACTTCTCCTGCGACTTCTCCCAGGACGCGGCCGAGGAGGTCGCCGAGCTCGTCGTCGGTGCCCTGCGCGACGTGTACGGGGTGCAGCACCCGGTGTTCCTCGACCCCGACCAGCTCGCCGGGATCCTCCGTACCGAGCCGT
>DATDAP010000708.1:0-2950 GCA_036525335.1 Microlunatus sp.
TCCGCCGCCGTCTCGGTGCTGAAGCACCGCTCGGGCGTGGTGGCTTCGTAGTACCGGTTCCAGGGCATGTGGTAGATCATCGACGAGTCGTTGCCCTTGATCGGAGCCCAACTGGGGCAGTTCCACTTGCTGGTCGGCGCCGTCGAGCTCGGACGGGACGACGATTGCCGCTTCTTCGACGAGCACCGGTAGTCCCGGTGCTCCCGGTCGGCGTTGTGGTAGCTGGCCTGCCGTGGGTGCCACTGGTAGCCGTCGGTCGAGTCGTACCGGGCTCGGGCGCCTTTGACGATCTGGGCCTTGCTGATGTCGGTCTTGCCCCGTACGACGTAACGCAGGGACCGGCCGTAGCGGTCGGTGTCGATCACGCTCGACGGGTTCACCAGTCGGACTGTGCTGCCGACTGGAGCCCAGCGTCGGGCCGCCTTCGTCGCCGTGGCCGCGCCGCAGCGACCTTTCTCCGGCGTGTCCACTCCGATCAGCCGGATCGTGCCGCGGCTGGTGTCGACGGTGTCGCCGTCGATCCAGCGATACACGGTAGCCGTCACTCTGGGCTTGGGCTTGGGTGTGGCACGCGACTTCGCGGCCGCCTTGGCCTTCGCGGCCGCCTTGGCCTTCGCTGTTGGCTTGGCCCTCGCTGTTGACTTGGCCTTCGCTGTTGGCTTGGCCTTCGCTGTTGACTTGGCCTTCGCTGTTGACTCAACCTTCGGCGCCGGGCTGGTCTTCGCTGTGGTGTTGGGTGTGGCCACGGCCTTGGGGGTCGACTCCGCTGCCGTGGCCGTGCCGGGTGGTTCGGTCAGGCCGCAGCCGGCCAGCCAAACCAGCATGGTGGCGGCGATGCTGGCGGCGATGAGTGTAGTGATGATCGTGCGGAGCATGAGTCGCTTTCCTGGGGCAAGTCTTGTCGGCGCGGGCAGGAGCGCGCAGATCGAAAGTACGGTCCAGGCCGAACACAAATCCCCTGTGCTTCCAGCGGTCGGCTACTGCGTGCTCCGCGCGACGGTCGACGGAAGGGCAGCACCGGCCAGGTGGTGCAGCGCGATCACCGCGCTGGCCGGCTGGAAGCTGGCGGAATGCCTGAAGCAGGACGACGTGGCCATCGGGGTCACCGTCGCGCAGCTCATCGACGAGCCACGGAGCGAGACCGATCAGCCGCTGCGCCCGCCGCCAGCGGCTACGGGCGAGGTTGACCGCGACCGTCCGAAGCCAGGCTTCCGGGTTGTCGGCGCCGACCAGCCGGCGTGGATGGTCCAGCCCACGCACGAAGGCCTCCTGGACCACGTCCTCGGCCTCCGCCAGGGGCTGCCCGTCACACCGATGAGCTGCCCGAGCAGGCGCCGGTACGACGCGGCGTACAGGTCCTGGATCTCGATGTCGCTCACACGGCACCTCCCGTCCCTTCAATAGGGCGACTCACGAGAGGGTGGGTTCGGTTGCATCCTGCCCGAACTTTTCTCCAGCACGGAGGGTTCGCGGCCATCAGGTGGCAGCAATCCTCGGCACAAGCGCGCATCTGTCGCGGTCCGAACAATTACGTCTTCACCAACGTCATAGAAGCAGGCCCCACCCCTGTGGTGAGCCACGAGGAACTACCTGCGCCCCGTCGCCGGTCGGCTACTGCGGGCGTCCGCACAACGGTCGGTTAACGGGTGAGGCCCTTTCAACGGCTGCTCGATCTGATCTATCAATCGGCCCACCGGCGCCAGTGGACGACGTCCTCGATGCGTCGTCGCCGAGCTCGGAGGTCGCGGGCCGGCTCGTCGGAGTAGCCGAAGGAGATCGCCCCGATCGGGGTGAAGGCCTCCGGCACCCCGAACGCGGCGCGGAACGGCGGATACGTCGGTCTGGGGATGCCAAAGAAGCAGGCGCCAAGTCCCTCGTCCACGGCGGTCAGCAACATCGACATGGCGGCCATGCCGGTGTCGATGTCCCAGTACGGCGCCGGCCGCCATGAGGTGTCGCGCTCGGTGTGGCCCTTCTCCGCCTTGGCGTAACGGTCGACGTAGACCGACCGGTTCGACATCGGCACGATGATCAGCGGTGCCGCCACGTTCGCGGCGAGCCACCCATCGGCGTCCTGCGCTGGTGTCACCGCTTGCCGGAATCTGTCGATGTCGTCTTGTTCGTTGAGCACCAAGAACCCCCATCCCTGGGAGAAGCCCGCTGACGGTGCGCGGATGGCGTTGTCGACCAGCCGCTGGATGGTTTCTCGACGGACCGGTCGGCTCAAGTCGTAGGTCCGGATCATGCGGCGCCTGCGAATCACGTCCTGGAAGTCCACAGCCCTATCCTCGATGGTGCCAATCCTTCGCAATTTGACGGTCCGCAGTGGAACCATCGCGCCGGGAGGCTGACAGCATGATCGCGGCCGAGAATGACACGGATGGCCTGCAGCTCGATCTTGACCTGGCTGGCGAGCTCGGTCGGCGAGTCGCCCGAGGACAGGCGCTCCGCTCGTCGGCAATGACCGTTCCGCCGACGACCCGACAGACACTCGATCGGCTACTGGCCGAGGAGGACGCCAACAACACCCGCTGGCTCAAGCAGCTGCTGCGAGAGCGTGGCTGGCCTGGACGGTCGCTCGTGGGAGACGCCGGAGCGCATGCGGGGTGGCTGTTGGCTCAGCATGCTGACGCGGACCCGGCGTTCCAGGAAGCATGCCTGGAACAAATCGCCGTGGCGGTCGCGGCTGGCGAAGCGGCGTCGGCTGACCTCGCCTACCTCGACGACCGGGTCCGCGTAGCACGCGGCGGACCCCAGCGGTACGGCACCCAATGCGAGCGGAACGAGGACGGCCAATGGCGCCCGCTGCCTTTGGACGAACCCGACGACGTGGATCAGTTGCGCTCTGAAGCAGGGTTGGAACCGCTCGCCACCTACCTAGCAAGGATGTAAGAGCTCTGACAGCCTCTCGAAGACGTCCCGGCAGCGTTCTCGCACAAGGGTCCCCCCA
>DATDAP010000709.1:0-2560 GCA_036525335.1 Microlunatus sp.
CCTGATCAACAACCTGTGGGGCATCTTCCCCTTCACCCTGATGCCGACGACCGCCCACGCCGGCTGGGCCTACGGTCTGGCGATCATGGTCTGGGTCGTCTACAACGGGGTCGGCATCGCCAAGCACGGCTTCGGGGGCTACCTCAAGCTGGCGACACTGCCGGCGGGTGTCCCGGTCTTCATGTGGTGGCTGATCATCCCGCTGGAGTTCTTCTCCAACATCATCGTGCGGCCGGTCACCCTGGCCCTGCGACTCTTCGCCAACATGTTCGCCGGCCACCTGCTGGTGCTGGTCTTCGTCCTCGGCGGTGAGTACCTGCTGCTGGAGAGTGAAGGCATCGTCAACAACATCGCCGGTGGCGTCTCGCTGGTCTTCAGCATGGCGATCTTCGGCCTCGAGGTCTTCGTCCAGTGCCTGCAGGCCTTCATCTTCACCGTGTTGACTGCGGTCTACCTGTCCTCCTCCTTGGCCGAGGAACACTGACCGAACCCACCGACCAACAGTTCGTCCACCCAAGATTCGGCTGAACCTCAGCGGAACCCGAAAGGAAAGTTGTTCATGATCTCTGCACTGGAGCTCACCGGTTCGCTCGGCATCGTCGGCTACGGCCTGGCCGCCATCGGCCCCGGTATCGGCGTGGGCCTGATCTTCGCCTCCGTCATCCAAGGCACCGCCCGCCAGCCCGAGGCGCGCGGCGCCATGATGGGCACCGCCTGGATCGGCTTCGCCGTGACCGAGGCCCTGGCGATCATCGGTATCGCCCTCGCCTTCGTCTTCGGCGGCCTGTGATCCTGACTGCCATGACGTCGCTTCTCATTCCGTACGCGACCAACCCACTTCTCCCCGATCCGGTGGAGATCGTGATGGCGATCGTGTTCGTCATCATCCTCACCGTGATCATCTGGAAGTTCGTGGTGCCGCAGTTCGAGGCCACCTACGCCGAGCGGACGGCCGCGATCCAGGGTGGTATGGAGAAGGCCGAGAAGGCACAGGCGGAGGCCGAGGCGGCGCTGAAGACCTATCAGGCGCAGCTGGCCGAGGCCCGGACCGAGGCGGCCAAGATCCGTGAGGAGGCCAAGACCCAGGGGACGCAGATCATCGCCGAGCTGCGTGAGCAGGCTCAGGCCGAGGCGTCGCGGATCCGGCTGGCCGCGGAGGCCCAGCTGGAGGCCGAGCGCACTCAGGTGCTGACCCAGCTGCGCAGCGAGATCGGTGGCCTGGCCACCACGCTGGCGGGTCGGATCGTCGGCGAGTCGCTGACCGATGACGAGCGTGCTCGACGCACCGTCGACCGGTTCCTCGCCGACCTGGAGTCCGACTCGTCGGCTGACGCCGCCAGCACTCCGGCGGGGACCTGATGGTCGCCGGGCTGGAGGATCGGCTGGGCGTTCTCGACGGTGTGCTGGACGAGGTCGAGCCCAGCGACGAGCTGGCCCACGATCTGTTCTCGGTCGTGGACGCGCTCGACGGTTCGGCGACCCTGCGCCGGGTGCTCACCGACCCGGGGACGCCGGAGGACGCCCGCGCGGCGTTCGCCAAGGGGGTGCTCGGCGGCAAGGTCTCCGACGCCGCCGTCGCTCTGGTCGAGACCGCCGTTCGCCGACGCTGGTCCGGCGGGCGGACCTTCACGGCTGCTCTCGAACGGCAGGCCGTACGGGCCCAGCTGGTGCTCGCCGACCGGGCGGGGAACCTGGACGAGACCGAGGATGAGCTGTTCAGGTTCGCCCGGCTGGTCGAGTCCGACTCATCGCTGCGCAACGCCCTGTCCGAACGGTCGATCGACCGCTCGTTCCGGGAGAACCTGGTGGGGGAGCTGCTGGAGGGCCGGGCCAGCCTGGCGACGATCGTGCTGGCCAAGCGGGCGGTCGCGGCCCGCGAGCGGTCGTACGGTCACACGCTGGAGGGGTACATCAACCTCGCTGCGGCGCAGAAGAACCGGGTGATCGCCACCGTGCGGGTCGCCCGCCCACTGACCGAGGAGCAGCTGCAGCGTCTCAGGGCCGGTCTGTCTCGACAGGTCGGACGCGAGATCGCGCTGCAGGTCATCGTCGAGCCAGACCTGCTGGGCGGAGTCAGGGTCGAGCTCGGCACCGAGGTCATCGAGGGGACGGTGTCCGGCCGCATGGCCGAGGCCCACAAGATCTTCTCCTGACCAACACGTACAAACCGGCAACCCGCGATATGAGCAAGCCCGCGGAACCGACACAGCACAGCACCACCCCAGACGGACCACCGAGCACCACTGAGTTATCGAAGATCGGATGAGGAAACGATGGCGGAACTGACGATTCGACCGGAGGAGATCCGGGAGGCCCTGGACCGGTTCGTCCAGAACTACCAGCCGGAGACCTCGACACGCGAGGAGGTCGGCCACGTCGTCACCTCCGGCGACGGCATCGCCCGGGTCGAGGGACTGCCCTCGGCCATGGCCAACGAGCTGCTGGAGTTCGAGAACGGCGTGCTGGGCATCGCCTTGAACCTGGACGTGCGCGAGATCGGCGTCGTGGTGCTGGGTGACTCCGAGGGCATCGAGGAGGGGCAGGCGGTGCGCGGCACCGG
>DATDAP010000710.1:0-3726 GCA_036525335.1 Microlunatus sp.
GGCCTGGGAAGCCCTGTTCGACTCCGCGACCGGACCACCACCAGTCCAGGCCGCCTGACCACCCGCCCAACCCCAGGGCCCAACCCAGGAAACCGAGAGTGGAAATACCGGGCAGACCGGTGAAACCCTCACGCCCAATCCCACCCGCCCAGCCGATCACCGACGAAAATCAGTCAGAATCCCCGATCGGATAAGGCTCGGTGGATCTGGGCTGAGTAGGTCGGAGGCATCCGGTGTCGCAGACGATTCTGGCACTCGCGAAGGCTATCGAATAAGTGCTCCGAGTCGAGGACTCCGCCTCGCCCTGTGCGTCAGGCTGAAGTGAGACACTTCGGTCGCTGTTCCTTGCACGGGGCAAGACAGGTCGATGACCATGACGCTGGCGGATGTTCGCCCGGTTGATGATGGTCTGTGAGTCCTCCAGTACTGGCCCATCTGATAGGCAGCGGTCGACGCACTAGGGACACGAGCGAGACACAGAGGCGTGCGATCCGATGGCGGGCGACCACAAGCAACGGAACCGTTCGGAAGCGGTAGAACGGCCGATCGACAGGTCGACATAGCCCATACTGCGCTCAGCCATCCACACCTACGGCGATTCCCAGATCGGTCTGATGAGCCAGTGGTCACCGCGGTGCCCCTTGTGCACGATGACAGCAGCGCTGACAGCAACGCGGCCCACGGGTGAACCATCAGCGGCGGACCTCGGTGCACGGTTCGCTCATAGACCGCACGCATTCGGACGGGTCCGGACATGCTGCCCGGATCTACGGATCAGAGCGTCCTGCCCACCGGCCCAGCCGGCGCGGCAGCCAACCTATCCACTCCAGCAGAGGCAAATACTGGACAGCTGGACGATTTCGCGCTCGGAAGGTTGTCCACGCACGCCCGGAACGGCGCGAGCTGCCGATAACTTGATGGCTCCCCCAACCGGTACGAAGGAGCAGGTGATGACGAACGACGGCCACGTCGTGGAACGGTCGTTCGACGCCGGCGAGGTGGTGATCACCTACGCCGAAATAGGAGGTTCGGGGACTCCCTGCTCTTGCTCCACGGTGCAACCCTCACCTGGCACTCCTTCGATGAGCTCCTGCCCACGCTGCTGAGTCGTGGCCGATCTACGCCTGTGATCTGCGCGGTCACGGTCAGGATCAGGCTGGGCCAGTTCCGGCTACCGGATCGTCGACTTTGCCAGCGACATTTCGTCGTTCCTGGCTGGCGAACCGGATCGGTCAGCCGGCCATCCTCATCGGCTGTTCCTTGGGTGCGCCGGTCGCGATTCAGGTCGCGGCGACCCTGCCGCGCATGGTCACCGGCGCCATCTTGATCGAACCTTGGCTGGCGATGCGCGAGCTGGCGTTCGCCCATGCGTTCGATGCAGACCTCTACGATTACCTGACCTGTCGCCAGTCAGCAGCGACAAGACGATGTAGTGGTGCATGCGATCAGGTGCTGTCTTGGTCAACACGGCGTCGACCTGGCCGGCCGTCAAGGACTTGGACGGTCGGCCGTCGCGACCAGTCGGAATCTCAGCCAGCTCGACCGCGTTCCGTTTCACCAGATCGCGAGCCATCGCGCGGCGGACTGAGCGATTCAGACACGCATGCGTTCGGCGCAACATGGCCGTGCTCAACGTCGGAGCCAGCCCCTTCAACCAGCCATCTACCTCACGAGCAGACAACTGCCGCAGCTTGCCAGCACCCAAACTTCGGCACGATGTGCCGGGCACACACGATCTTGTACTTGGCGACAGGCGACTCGGCCTGATGTGCCAGACCGAAAGCCAACCAGTCCTCGACAGCGTCTTTCACCGTGTACTTGTCACTCCCAAGCGGCAGACCATCGGCGTGATCCCGGAGCATCGCCTTCAGCTTGTCCTTCAGCCGTCTTCGTCCGACCAGAACCGCGCCGCACCACACGCTTGCCCCGACCGTCATAGCCCACCGTCGCCGCCGCGGTCCAGCGCTGCCGACACTCGTCCCAATGCAGACCACCATCGCCATGAGCGCTCAGTCATGCCGCACCATCCAAGGACGCCACGTACTCTGTGAGGGCCGACACCGGGACCAGCCGACGCCGACCAGCCTTCACCGTGCGTAGCCGACCCGAGCGGATCAGCTCGTACAGCAATGAACGGCTAAGCCGCAGTGCCTCCGCCGCCTCGTCAACGTCGTCGAGCGCCGGCACAACCGAGCGAACAACCTTGTCAGTCATCTCGTCACTTCCCTGCGTGGTCTGGTTCTCGGCCTCCCCCGTCTGATCTGAGTGGGGTGGTCTCCGGTCCGGGCGTCAAGGGCCTCCGCTGCGATTCGGTCACACGTGATTCGCTGCGCTCACCCTTGACCCCAGACCTACGACCACGAGGCGGCTGGTCATCCGGGGGAGGCCGAGGACTGGGCGCTGCCAGCGCGCCATGAGCGGTCTGATCGGGTTCCGTCACGGGGGCGGGTCGCGAGGTTGTCGGGAAGTGGTCCACACCGGCGTTCTGCAGTTTCGCGGCGTCGCACTGCGCCCGCCAGGCGAGCCGTTGGGCGACGGTCGCCAGGAGGACGCGGGCGCAGGTGATCGGATCCCGGCGGGTGTCAGTCCACACGTATCGCGGCTTGCCGTCCGACGCGAGGACGGTCGCCGCCATCCGTTCGATCTCCGGCGACAGCATCCCGCCTCGGCCAGGGCTTCCCGGACAACCGGTGGCCCGGTCGGCGCGATGCTCACCGAGGATCTTGCCCGACCACTCCCGGGAGACCAGGACTCGGCGCCCAGCCCAGCCCCAGGTTCTCTCGATTGTGCGCCTGCTCCAAGAAACCGCTGACCCCAAACTTCCACGAACCGGTTGCACCTGTACTTCCGAACTCCTGATCTTGATGCCGAGATACACCGCCTCACTCACTCGGCGCAACCATGATCACCGACGTCCCGCTGATCGAACATGACTGGCGATGCCACGTGCTCGCGGACCCAGATGGCAACGAATTTGCGTGCTTCAACCGCCGTCCGGTTTCCCCTGGCCCGACCAGTAGCTACAACAATGCAGTGACCCGACGGGCCGGGGAGTTGGAGAGTGGACTCTCAAGGGCCAGCAACACTCGACCGTCCTGTGCAACCAGCGCCGAGACTTTGACGGGGTCGTGAGCCGGTGGTCGGCCTCATCGGGGTGCGCTGTCGGCATCCTCGTCCTTGCGACCAAGCGCGCTTCGATCCGATGGACCCATCGGGTTCCACATGGCACGTTGCCGCGCAGCCCGGTCCTGACCGCGGCGGCCCGTTGGTCGATGTCGGCGGCGCGGCGGTCGGATGCGCATGGAGAGCACTATCCAGAGCATCTGCAGGCCGAGGCGAATCGCGGTGCGGGTGTCTCCGGTGACTGCCGAAGTGCCGATGCGTGGGTGATAGTTCACCGGAACCTGGACGACGGTGTCCCGTGCTACCAGGGCAAGCATCAACATCTCAAGGCCGAATGCGGAGCCCTGAATGCGGGAGTCGCGCAGCAGGCCAGGGACCAGTTCCTTGGAGACGACCCGGAACGTGCAGCCGACATCACTGAGGTAGGAGGTGTTGAACAGTACCTCGATGGTCTTGGCGACAGCCCAGTTGCCCCACTGCAGGAACCAGCCCATGTTGGCGCCGTCCCAGATGAAGTTCGACACCGTGCGCGACCCGAGCACCAAGCTGCAGTCCTCGGTGAAGGGCAGCAGCTTCGTCACGTCCTTCGGATTGAAGGTGCCG
>DATDAP010000711.1:0-2954 GCA_036525335.1 Microlunatus sp.
CCGGCTCGCCGGTCCCGGCTGAGGTCGGGACCAACCCACCCAGCCAGGACAGGGTCTCCTGCAGCCGCAGCCCCACAGCATCAGGCTCGGCCGGAACGGCCGCCTCGATCACCGGTGCTGCTGACATACCTCCACGCTAGAACAACCAACCGACAATCCTTCGAACACGTATTCGCATCGGAAACGGCTCGCATCGGCGCCGCGCTCCACGTCGATGACGCCACCGTTACGCTCCTCCCGTGGCAGCCAGACCGGGCAACCCGTACGTCATCGCCGTCGATGCCGGCGGCAGCCACACCAGGGTCGGCTGCTTCGCGATGGACGGCTCGACGCTCTCTCGCACACGCGGCGGGGGCGGCAGCCCCGACCACAACGACGACGCCGAACGCAACGTCTCCTCCACGCTGCTGCGTTGTCTGCAGGAGGCTGACCTCGAGCCGGCCGACGCCGTCGGGATGGCCGCTGGCATGGCCGCCATCCACCGCGTGGGATCGAACCAAGGATCCGTGGTCAATGACTGGGCCGCGCGCTACCTCTCGCTGCCGTCTCTGACGTGTCCCCGCACCATCGTCAACGACGCCGTCACGGCCCACCGGGGAGCGCTGCTCGGACAACCCGGCGTGATCGTGGTGGCGGGCACCGGGTCGATGATCTTGGCCATCTCCGAGGACGGCCGTCAGGTGGAGAGCGGCCAGCTCCAGCACTATGCCGGCGGCGCTCGCCATCTCGTCCAAGGGATGCTCCAGCTGATCCTGACGGACGACTCGATGCCTGCGGACGCGTCCTTCCTGGCCGAGGTTCTGAGCTACTGGCAGGCTGACGACACCGCCCAGCTGCGCGAGCGCATCCTGGCGCTGGAGACCACGGACCGCAACGACGCGAAGCGTCGGTACGGAGACCTGGCCCCTCGCGTCACCGCCTGCGCCGACACCTCCCCGCTGGCCGACCGGGCTCTGCGGAACCTGACCGGGAAGACCGCCCGAGGCATCGCGCTGCTGGCCCCGTTGGTCGGCTCGAAGCCGGTGCTCGCCTCCTGCATCGGAGCACTGGCGACCGATCCGCGCTTCGTGGCACGGCTCGCCGACGACCTGGCCGGTTACTCGGGATCACCAGCCCGTCTGGTGCCGGCCGCGCTCGACCCGCTCAGTGGCGCTGCACTGCTGGCCTACGAGGTGGCCGGCGTGCGGACCGACCCCGACGTCACCGACCGGCTGGCACTCAACGGGTCCGCGGAGGTCGGTCCACCGCCTTCGTGATCAGCTGTTCTGCGGGAAGCCCAGGTTCAGCCCACCGTGGCTGGGATCCAGCCAGCGGGAGGTGACGACCTTGCCGCGGGTGAAGAAGTGCACGCCCTCCATGCCGTGGGCGTGGGTGTCGCCGAACAGCGAGGACTTCCAACCACCGAAGGAGTAGTACGCCATCGGCACCGGCACCGGCACGTTGATGCCGATCATGCCCACCTTGACCTCGTTCTGGAACTGCCGGGCCGCGCCGCCGTCGTTCGTGAAGATGGCGGTGCCGTTGCCGTACAGGTTGTCGTTGATCAACTGCACCCCGTCGGCGTAGCTGTCGACCCGGACTACCGACAGCACCGGGCCGAAGATCTCGTCGGTGTAGATGCTCATGTCGGTGGTCACGTGGTCGAACAGGGTCGGGCCGACGAAGAATCCTTCACCGTCCGCGTCGACCTGCGGCGTGCGACCGTCGACAACCAGGGTCGCACCCGCCGCCTCACCGGCGTCGATGTAGCCCGACACGCGATCGCGGGAGACGGCGGTGACCAACGGCCCCATGTCGCAGCCACGGGTTCCGTCGCCGGTCTTCAGCGAGAGCGCCCGCTCCTTGATCTTGGTCACCAGCTCGTCGGCGATCTCGCCCACAGCGAGGACCGCGGAGATCGCCATGCAGCGCTCCCCCGCCGAGCCGAAGCCCGCGTTGATGGCCTGGTCGGCCGCGAGGTCGAGATCGGCGTCCGGCAGCACCAGCATGTGGTTCTTGGCCCCGCCGAGGGCCTGGACCCGCTTGCCGTGCGAGGTACCGGTCTCGTACACGTACTTCGCGATCGGGGTCGAGCCGACGAAGGAGACCGAGGCGATGTCGGGGTGGGTCAGCAGACCGTCGACGGCGACCTTGTCGCCGTTCAGCACGTTGAAGACGCCGTCGGGCAGACCGGCTTCCTTCCACAGCTCGGCCATCCACAGGGCCGCCGTCGGCACCTTCTCACTCGGCTTCAGCACCACCGTGTTACCGGCCGCGATGGCGATCGGGAAGAACCACATCGGCACCATGGCGGGGAAGTTGAAGGGCGAGATGATGCCGACCACACCGAGCGGCTGCCGGACGGAGTGCACGTCGACCTTGGTCGAGGCGTTCTCGGTGAAGGCCCCCTTCACCAGGTGCGGAATGCCACAGGCGAACTCCACGACCTCCTGGCCGCGGCTGACCTCGCCGAGCGCGTCGGAGAGGACCTTGCCGTGCTCGGCGGTGATGATCGCGGCGAGCTCGGACTTGCGGGCGTTCAGCAGCTCCCGGAAGGCGAACAGGATCTGCGACCGCTTGGCCAGGGAGGTGTCCCGCCACTTCGGGAAGGCCGCGGCCGCAGCGGCCACGACCGCCTGCACATCGGGCTCGGAGGCCAGGGCGAGCTGGGCGGTGACCTCTCCGGTCGCGGGGTTGGTGACGTCGCTGAATCTGCCGCCCGCCCCCTCGAAGGTCGCGCCGTTGGTCCAGTGATGAAGCGTCGTTGCCATGGTGATGTCCTTACTCGGTGGGGATTACGGGCTGGAGGGCAGGAGGGTGGTGGGCGTCAACTCACGGCCCCCGTGTCGAACTTCCCCATGTCGATGGACACGGGGCTGCAGGAGGAAAGGTAGGTCTTGGTGCGCTTCGCGATGGGCAGCGGCACGTCCGGGGCACACGGATACAGATCGTGCTCGATGATGCCCTTGATCTCG
>DATDAP010000712.1:0-6821 GCA_036525335.1 Microlunatus sp.
GCCGCGCGGACCACCCCGCCCGGCACGCCGACGACCCGGTCGCCGTAGGCGTCGAGGAACCCTTCCAGGAGGTCCTCGGCGAAGCGGGCGGGATTGTCGTACAGGCGGGTCATGGCAGGGTCCCTTCGGTCGCGGCCCGCTCGGCCAGCAGGGCGCTGATGTAGCGACCGGCGCGGAGCGCAGCGGCAGGGCGGTCGTCGTTGTCGACGTCCCGGGTCTCCAGCTCGAGGGAGAACGCGCCGGCATAGCCGATCTCGTCGAGCGCGGCGACCGTGTCGGCGAAGTCGACGCAGCCGCTGCCGATGCTGTGGTGAATGTAGCCTGGTTCGGCGTCGCGTAGGTGGACGTGCGCGATCCGAGCTCCCGCGAGCTCCACGACTGCCGAGGGGTGGATCCGGAGGCGACGATGTGGCTGACGTCGCAGATCACGCCCACCGACGCCGGTAGCAGGGTGAGCAGCTGGGCGGCTCGGTTGAGGTCGTAGCAGAGCCGGAAGTAGTGCGGGGCCTCGATCCACAGCTGCAGGCCGGCTGCATCACACCGTTCGGCGATGTGGATGACCTGGTCGGCGACCAGCGTCAGATCCGAGGACAGGTCGGTGATCGGCTCATGGTGCGGCGCACCGTTCGGCAGCACCAGTCCGGTGGCGCCGATCGCGGTCGAGAGGTCGATGAGGCGACCCACGTGGCTGGCGCGGTTCAGCTGCTCACCGTCGTTCAGGGGGTGGTTGAGGTCCCCGACGTCGGCGTTCACCGAGCGCACCGCAGCCCGGACGCGTTCACCGTGGAGGCGACCTGTTCGACCGCCTCCTCGGTGAGGTCGTAGGGCACGTGGTTGCACACTCCGGGCAATGCGCCCAGGTCGATCTCGGCGAAGCCGAGGCCGACGATGGTGGTCAAGGCGTGGTCGAGCGGAAGGTGTCGCAAGGTGATCGAGGAGCAGATCACACGGGCCGGATCTAGGTCCGCGTCGGGTGTCATCGCGTTCGGAAGCATGGGTTCGGGTGGCCTAGTCTAGTTCGCCGGAACCGTGCTCGGAAGACGGCCGGTTCGCGGGCGCCCCTCGCCGCCTTCAGCAGACCGCTCTCTCGGTCCCTGTTGCGCCCATCGAGGTAGGACGTTGTCACGGCAGCCCGACACCGGCCCCTGTCGTGACCATCTGGCGTCCGCCCGGAAGAGGGTCCTCCTGCGGCGACATCCGATCCACAGGATCGACGGCTTACGGAGGTGACGGTGCGTGAGTCATGCGCCTTCGACTATGGAGCGGATCTGATGCTCGTGCGAGGCTTCTAGCCGAGGGGTGCGGTGCTGCCTTGCTCGATGGGGTTCTGCTCGGCGGTGTTCTTGTTGAGGGAGCGGGTGCGTTGCCAGCGGCCGAAGTCTCCGTAGGGATAGCCACCGGGCTGTGGTGCGCTGATCTCGTTGAGGGTGTCAAGGGCGTCGGTGTCGAGGTGGAGGTCGGCGGCGGCCAGGGTGTCGTCTAGCTGCTCGACGGTTCTGGCGCCGACGATGGGGGCGGTGACGGCTGGCTGATCGGCGGTCCAGGCGACAGCGGCTTGGGTTGGTGCGAGGCCCCCGGTCGCGGGCGATGCTGACGACGGTGTCGATCGTGGTCCAGCTTCGCTCGGAGGCTGCGTAGTCGGCCGATACCCATTGGTACAGGGCCTTCTCCGACCCGGCCCGAGTACCAGCTGCTGGGTGTGGCCCCGCTGGTACTTGCCGGTCAGGAACCCGCCGGCCAGCGGCGACCAGGGCAGCAACCCGATGTTGTTGTGCAGGACGGCGGGAACGACGTCCCACTCGCTCTCCCGGGACAGCAGGCTGTACTGCTGCTGCAGGGTGAGTGGCACGGTCACACCCAAGGCTCGGGCGGTGGAGATCGTCAGCTGCAGCTGCCACCCGGTGAAGTTCGACAAGCCGACGTAGTGGACCTTGCCGGCGCGGACGCCGTCGTCGAGGAAGGTCAGGGTCTCCTCGATGCCGTCACGGGGTCCCAGGAGTGCAGCTGGTACAGGTCGACCGTGTCGCGGCCGAGTCGGCGCAGTGACCCGTCCAAGGCGCGGGTGAGCCCACGGCGAGCAATGGAGGCGTTGTTGATGTCCCCGCCCGCGGAGTTGCGGCCCTTGGTGCCTAGCACCACCCGGTCGGTGACGTCAGCTGGCCGGTGGGCGAACCAGCGGCCGATGATCTCCTCCGACATGCCGGCGACGTAGACGTTGGCGGTGTCGATCAAGGTGCCGCCGCCTCGACGAAGGTGTCGAGGATCGCGAAAGCATCGTCTTCAGCGGTTTCGCTGCCGAAGTACATCGTGCCGAGCCCGATCCGTGACACGGCTGTCCCGGCGGCTCCGAGGGTGCGGTACTGCATGGTGAGGTTCTCCTTCGTGCGATGGTGAGGGATCTGGGAAAGACGTCTGCGCCGGCTTGCGGCGACCAGCGGTTCAGCAGCCAGCCGTTTCCTCGTGCTGCTCAGACGTGCAGGTGGTCAGGTGGCCGTGGTTGTGCCGCCGGTCGGCGACGGCGCCTGTGAGGACCGGGTGGGCCCCATGACGGCGTGGGTTTGGTCACTGGTCAAGGCGGCGACAGGTAGCGGCGTCGGGTTGCGGGGTTCGGCGCGGAGGCCGTCCAGGAGGAGATGCAGGTAGCGGCGGTAGAGGTCGGGATGCGCGTCGCGGGAGCGGGTCATGATGGCGTTCAGGCCGACCTGGATGAAGGTCAGGTCGGTGCCGGTGACGTCGGCTCGCAACCTGCCCGCCTCTTGGGCGCGAGCGACGAGGTCACGGTTCTTGGGGGCCATGACCTCGCGGTTCCAGTCGTGCTGCTCGACGCCGATCCGGTCGCCGCTGACGATCTGTGCCAGGCCCTTGTCGCGCAGCTGCAGGGCCAGCGACGTCTCCAGGTAGCTCACCAGCCCCTGCCAGGCGTCGGGGTCGAGGAGACCGGCGTCGGCGGCAGCGGCGACCTCGACGGTCTGCTCGGCGAACAACGCATCGAGCAGCTCGGTCTTGTTCGCGAACCGTCGGTAGGCGGTGCCGACGCCGACACCCGCGCGTGCAGCGATGTCGTCGAGGGTGACGTCGAAGCCCTGCTCGGCGAAGAGCTCCCGGGCCGCGGCCAGCAGCCGCTCCCGGTTCGCCACGGCGTCGCGGCGCAGGGCTCGCGGCTTGGTGGCTGTGCCGATCTCGCTCATGACCCGACCCTACCCTATGTGGAGAGACAACCTCCGGATCGACCGTTAGGATCGCACGATCCGGAGACCACCGCTCACGATCGCCTCGATGGGGTTCTTCCTGACCACGTTGGACATCTCCATCGTGAACGTCGCCCTGGCCCAGATCCGGGCCGAGCTCGGTGGCGTCGGGCAGCAGTGGATCATCGACGGCTACACCGTGATGTTCGCCGCGCTGCTGCTGTTCGCCGGCAACCTGTCGGACCGGATCGGCGCCAAGAAGGCGACGGCCCTCGGCATCGCGCTGTTCGGGGTGACGTCGGCGGCGTGGCAAGTGAGGTCGGCGAACGCAACGGACCGTTCAACGGCCCGGCATCGCCCGGTCGTAGACCCACACTCCGTCGACCCGGCGGAACCCGCTGTTCTCCCGCTGCTCGCCGGTCCTCCCGTCGAGAGTGAAGTGGGCGCAGAACTCGACCGTGCCTTCGGTGTGAAAAGCGCTCCCACCGGTACGGCTGAGGATGTCCAGGCCGGTCCATCGCCGGTCGTCCTCGAACCGCACCGCGCGAGGTCGGGTGGCCGGCGACCAGGTGCGAAGCAGGTACGCAGCGTCGCCCACCACGAAGGCGCTGTACCGCGATCGCATCACCTGTTCGGCGGTCGTGGCCACGGTCCGACCATCATGGAGACTGCCGCAGCACTCGCCGTACCGCAGCGGTAGTCCGCACGGACAGGGCGAAGCCGACCGAACCACGGGTGGGTGGGCGGGTCGTCGGCTCATGCCCCGATTGTCTCGAACCGGCCTCGCGCGTCTATTATCTACAGGTCTACTAGGCTTCAGGGGGAAAGATGAAGACAGTGATCGGACCCGGCGCGGTGGCTCCTGTCCGACGCACCCGGCGGTCGCTCTTCGAGTTCCCGAATCCGGTCAACGACAACGCGGCTCGCATCGTGGCCGCCGGGGTCGCGATCCTGGCGTTGACCACACTGGTCACCGGCTGGCTGTGGTTCATCCCGCTGCTCGCGGTCGGGTTCGCCGCCCGGGTCCTGAGCGGTCCCCGCTTCAGCCTGTTGGGTCGACTCGCCACGCAGGTGATCGCTCCGCGCCTGGGCCCGGCGATCATGGTGCCCGGGCCGCCCAAGCGCTTCGCGCAGGCCATCGGACTCACCCTCACCACGGTCGCGACGGTGGCGGCGTTCGGCTTCGGCGCCGACCGGCTCGCCCTGGCCCTCGCCGCCGTGCTGCTCGCCTTCGCCTCACTCGAATCGATCTTCGGACTCTGCGCCGGCTGCTGGCTGTTCGGGCTGCTGATGAGAGCCGGTGTCATTCCCAGCGACGTCTGCGAGGCGTGCCACGACATCCGTCTCCGACACGCCGAACCGAGCTCCACCGAAGCGCGCTGAGACCTTCCCGGAGCGGCTGAAGCCTCCGCGGTTTGCTGAGTCGCCGGGTCCGGGTGCGTTCTCGACACCGCAGCAGGCATATTGGGTCGCACATCTGCGATCGATCAGCTGGGAGGCGCTGCGCCATGACCGAGCTCGACACATCCGCCGACCCGGGGAGGGGGCGACTGTTCGAGGACTTCCAGCCTGGCGAGGTGATCTACCACCCGTTCGGCAAGACCGTGACCGAGGCGGACAACCAGACCTTCACGCTGATGACCCAGAACGTCGCGCGGATCCACCTGGACAAGCACTTCGCCGCACGGACGGAATTCGGTCGCCCGCTGGTCAACTCCACGTTCACCCTCGCCCTGGTGACTGGTCAATCGACCGTCGACCTGTCTACCAACGTGTTCGCCAACCTCGGTTGGGACGACGTCCGTACACCCCACCCGGTGTTCGAGGGCGACACGATCTACTCCCGGTCCAAGGTGCTCGCCGCCCGGGGATCGACCTCGCGACCGGCGGTCGGTGTGGTCACCGTGGCCACAGAGGGCTTCAACCAGGACGGGGTGGTGGTGATCAGCTACCGCCGTACGTTGCTGGTCTACCGGCGCGGACACCAGCCCGCGACGATCCTCACCCGTCCGGACGAAGCCAGTCTGCCCGCCGTCGAGACCGATCGATGAACGACGAGGTCGCGAACGCGCTGACGGCGCTGTTCGTGCCGGGTGATCGTCCGGACCGCTACGGCAAGGCGATCGCGAGCGGGGCCGACATCGTGATCATCGACCTCGAGGACGCCGTCGCCCCGCCGGACAAGGACGCGGCCCGCGACGCTGTGGCGGCGGCGCTACGTCCTCGATCGGGGGCGCGGCCCGGCTCGGGCCAGCCGAGCCAGCCTCAACTGCGCGCGCTGGTCAGGATCAACGATCCCGATTCGCCGCTCGGCGCGGCAGACCTGGCCATGGTGGTTTCCCTGGCCCGCGAGCCCGGCCACGGGCTGATCGGGGTGCTGGTGCCCAAGGCCGCCCGGGTGGACGCCCTGGCCGCCGTGATCGAGGCCGTCGTCGGAGTCCGCGCACCAGGCCATTCACCTGACGCGCTCGCTGTCGTCGCGTTGATCGAGTCCGCGCTCGGAGTCGCCCACGTGCATACGCTGGCCGCCCTGCCCGGGCTGACCCGGCTGGCGTTCGGCGCCCTCGACTTCGCTCTCGATGTCGGGGCCGAGGTCGATTCCCTGACCGGTCAGGTCGCTCGAGCCGAGGTGGTCATCGCCTCCCGAGCGGCCGGGCTGAGCGCGCCGTGGGAGTCGCCGTCCACCAGCCTGAGCGACGCCACGCTGATCGAGGAGACGAGCCGGGCCGCGCGGGCGCTCGGTTTCGGCGGCCGGCTCTGCGTCCACCCGGCGCAGCTCGCCGCCGTACGCGCCGGATTCGCTCCCTCAGCCGACGACGTCGCCTGGGCCCGGCGCATGGCCGGCGCCGGTGACTCCGTCACCCGCGTGGACGACCAGATGGTCGACCGACCGGTGCTGGAACGCGCCCGCTCCATCCTGCGGCGCGCGCCCTCGCCCTGACGGCCGGCGAGCTCAGAAGCTCCCGATGCCCTTGCCCACCAGGGTGACGCCGATGACGAGCAGCAGCACGGCCATCACCGTCGCGTTGTTGTGGACGAGCCAACCGCGCAATGACTCCAGTGGCCGGCTCAGCGCTTCCGAGGCCAGCAGGTGACCGATCACCGGCACGGCCACCGAGGCGGCCGCGATCAGCGTGAACACGATGACGGCCACCACCACCTCGCCGACGGCCAGCTGCGCCGATCCCACCACGACCCCGGCACCCGCCGCCATCAGCAGGTTCTTCGGGTTGACGGCCGACAGCAGGAAACCCAGGCCCAGGCTCTTGCCGGCGGTCATGCCGTCGATGGCGGACATCCAGCTCGGCAGCGCGGGCTCCTCGCCCGCCTTCGGTCGGCTGCGCCACTGCTTGAGGGCCATCAACAGCATCAGGGCACCGATGGCGATCTTGATCACGCCGGCCACGGGCTGCGACTGTTCCGGGTCGTCCTGCGGGATGACGGCGGCGAGCAGGATGAACACCGTCAGGGCGACCACGATGCCGGCCACCCAGCCCAGCAGGAAGCCGACACTGGCCCCTTTGGCCTTCGGTGACAGCAGCATCAGAATCGCCGCGATGATCGGCACGGGGCTGATCATGATCCCCAGCGCGAGCGGCAGGATGTCGCCGATCACTGCACCCACGAAATCCC
>DATDAP010000713.1:0-2654 GCA_036525335.1 Microlunatus sp.
GATCGCCAGGATCACGCCGCCGATCACCCCGAAGAACATCGCCAGCACGGTGCACAGCAGGGTGCCCTTGATGAAGCCCTCGATGACGATGCTCTGGTTCATCGCCTCGAAGACGAAGGGCCAGTTGAAGGCCGGGTTGAACAACACCATGTGCAGGAACATCAGTCCCAGCACGGCGAGCACCGCGATGGCGACGTAGCGCCCGGGGTGGCGGACGGGCACCGCGTCGATGATGCCCGGCCGCTCCTCCCGCTCCTGAGTGGAAGAGGTCACGGCTTGACTTCGAAGCTGTCGACCGCGCCGGCGCTGGTGCCCCAGGTCTTCAGCACCTCCGCGTAGCTGCCGTCGGCCTTCATGGCCGTGAGGGCGTCGGCGACGGCCTGCGCCAGCTCCGGCTGGTCCTTGGCCACGACGACCCCGTACGGAGCGGCGTCGTAGACGTCACCGAGGAGCTCGAGCTTGCCGCCCGACTTCGCCACCGCGTACGCGGCCACGGGGGAGTCGGCCAGCATGGCGTCGGCCTTGCCGGTGGCCACCGCGGCGGTGGCGGTGTCCTGGCCGGCGTACTGCTGGATCTTGATCGGGTCGGAGCCGCACTTCTTCTGGCGTGCGGGGAGGTCGTCGAGGTCCTGCACGGTGGCCTTCTGGACCGCGATGGTCCTGCCGCAAGGGTTTGCAGGGTCGATGCCCTTCGGGTTTCCGGCCGCGGTCGCCCACTGGGTGCCCGCAGAGAAGTAGCTGACCATCTGCACCTGCTTCAGGCGCTCGGGGTTGATGGTGAACGAGGAGACGGAGATGTCGTACTTGGCACTGGTCACGCCGGGGATGAGGCTCGCGAACGGGGCGTTCTCCCACTCGGCCTCGACGCCGAGCTTCTTGGCGACCGCGGTGAACAGGTCGACCTCACTGCCGACGATCTTGTCGCCCTCGGTGAACTGGTTCGGGGCGTAGCTGGCGTCCGTGCCGATCTTGATCTTGCCGGCGGAACGGATCGCCTCCGGCAGCTTCGCGTTGAGATCAGCGTCGGCGCTCACCGACGTCGTCGGTGCCGGCGAGGTGTCACCGCCGCTCAGCGAGCTGGAACCGCAGGCCGACATCAGCAGGGTGGCCACGGTCGTGGTGAGGAGCGCGAGCTTGGTGGTGATGCGCATGAAGAGGTGACCTCCAGGTAATCGGTGACGAGAAGAGTTCCCGTGCAGACTGGCACGCACGAGATTCTCGGGCATCCTGCCATGTCGGATGCGACAATCCTGCACCGAATGCCCTACTGGAACCGGATCGAAATACGAAGGGGTCGGCCGCCGAGGTCAGCGCAGTCGGCGGGCTCCGGCCGAGGGGAGACCGACGAAGTGCGCCGGTGGGCCATATCCGGTGGCGGCGAACGCCTCCGCCACGGCCAGGGCGACCTTGTCGGAACGGCCCTGATCCAGCAGGGCGATGATGCAGCCGCCGAACCCACCACCGGTCATCCGGGCCCCGTACGCGCCCGCCTTCTTGGCGATCTCCACCGCCAGGTCGACGGTGGGCACCGTGATCTCGAAGTCGTCGCGCATCGAGGCGTGTGATGCGTCGAGCAGCGGAGCCAGACCGAGGTAGTCCTTCGCCCGCAAGCGATCAGCCGCATCCAGCACCCGCTGGTTCTCGGTCACAACATGCCGGACGCGCTTGCGCATCACCTCGTCGTCCAACCCCGCCAGGGCCCCGTCCAGGTCGGAGACGTCTCGCAGCGCCGACACCCCGAGGATCGCGGCGGCCGCCTCGCAGCTCTCCCGGCGGGCTGCGTACTCACTGTCGACCAACGCGTGCGGGGTCCGGGTGTCCAGCACCAGCAGCTCCAGACCCGCCGTCGCCAGGTCCAACGGCACCTGCTCGACGGCGAAGCTGCGGCAGTCGAAGAAGAGGGCGTTGCCGGGCTCGCACAAGGTGGACGCGGCTTGGTCCATCTGCCCGGTCGGGGCGCCGACGAAGGCGTTCTCGGCTCGCCGGGCGAGGCGGGCCCGCTCCATCGGCTCGATCACCAGATCGTCCAGGTCGGCCAGCACGGCCAGGGTGGCGCACTCCAGTGCGGCGGAGGAGGAAAGGCCGGCCCCGATCGGGACGTCGGAGGACAACACAAGATCTGCCCCGGTGACGTGGTGCCCCGCTTCGTCCAGCGCCCAGACGACCCCGGCCAGATACGCCTGCCAGCCCGACATCCCGGGCACCAGGTCGGCCCGGCCGAACGTCTGGGTCTGACCGCCGTTGAGGGACAGCACCCGCCAGGTGTCGTCGTCCCGGCGGCCGGCGGCCACGGTGACCCGTTGCGGCAGCGCGAACGGCATCACGAAGCCGTCGTTGTAGTCGGTGTGCTCGCCGATCAGATTGACCCGGCCAGGCGCCGCCCAGACCCCGGCGGGGGCGCGACCGACGAGCTCGGTGAAGGTCTGCGTGACGGCGTCGACGTCGGTGAGCGCGGCGGTGTGCGAGTCCATGGGCCGCACTGTAGCGAGTGTCATGAATGGGGTGACACGACACTAGCCTGAGGACATGCTTGCCGCGTACGCCGTCGCCGCCGACGCGCAGAACCCGCTGTCCGCTCTCCGGGTGGGGGCGATCGACCCGCCGTCGGTGCCCGTGGACTGGGTGGAGGTACGCGTCCGCGCGGCCGCCCTCAA
>DATDAP010000714.1:0-2358 GCA_036525335.1 Microlunatus sp.
CCGCCGGCACACGATCGGCTGGTGCGATACCTCGGGGGCACCCCACGGCACGATCACCATCGTCAGTCCCCATCCCCGGCTGGACCGCCGCACCATCGAGACCGCGCTCGCCGAGGAACTCGTCACGACCTACCCCATCCCACCAAGACTCGGAACGGCCGATGGGCTGGGCGATGAGCTCACCCCGGAAGCGCGGCTCCGCGCTGCCGGCCACCAGGTCCTGACGCGCAACCTCACCACCGTGTACGGTGCCAGAGCTCTCGGCGGTGTGGTCGCCACGCTCCTCGGAAAAGGCATTGACGCCCATGTCCTCATCGACGACGATGCCAGCCCAGCCGCACGTACCGCGATCTGCCAGGCAGCAGAGCGGGCCCTCATCTACTTTGCCCTCGCCAGCCCTGACGAGCTGTACGACAACGGCTGGGACCGCGGCCACGAAGACCGCTGGCAACTCCTCCTGCAACAGCGGCGATAGACCCAGCCCGACAGCCCGCTCGCCCCCACAGGACGACACCCAGCATCGGAGTCGACCCGGGCGAGCGCAACCGCGACGCGACCAACCAGAACACCTACCCGGCTGGCAAGGACCTCACTTTCGCGGTAGCTCGTGGATCGCGGCTCGTCCGGGACAAGCGCGTACCCTGAGCCGACACGCGGGCGGACAGAGTGGTCCCGGAGTGCCGTCCGGAGGACCCAACTCGTGAATGATCAAGAGTTCGAGGACCCGACTGCGGACTTTCAACCAGCGTCAAGAACAGTTCCTCGATCGCCTCGACGCCCTGGATCAGCGCGACACCGCACTCCTGCAGCGGCTCAAGCGGCTCAACGACCGCCTCGACAGTCTCGACGGGCTGTCCGGCCAGATCCCCGAGGAAATCGCCGACCACGAACGCGACCCGGACTCCACAGCTGAACCGACCGTCAGGCTCTCTCACAACACTGACCCGTCCACCTGCTCTCACAGGGGGTCGAGGTCATCCGACGAAAAGGGTCCGCTCAGCCTCAGGGCAGCCCCTATTAAGACTCCAGTGGAAGCGACTGCCGACGACGAACCGTGTCAACGACGACCACCTCACCGGATTTGGGGAGCCAACCTTCTGATCAACAGAACGCGGTGTCAACAACTACCCCGCTCGCCGGTCCCCGCTGCGCAACGACGAGCACTGACGTTTCGACGCTTCGACGCTTCGACCCAAACGCGGACTTACCCTGAGCGACATCCGAAGCCACGTCGACCACGTCGTGACTGTTCGCACATCGACCATGGGGTTGGGCGCTGTCAACGGCCCGGGCCAGGAACGTCCTAGAGGTGCGCCATCGTCATGGTCGCTTCGCCGCACGTTGATCATCCCGGGGGTCCACGCTGAGTTGCACCCTCGACTATTGGAGAAGACTTCGGTCAGCAGCTGCTTCCATCTGATGCGCCGGTGGGTACGAGCACTTGCCTGGTGGCGAAACGCAATAGATGATGAGGTCAGAAACATTCAACAATTCACACGGATGAGAGAGAAAGGCACCACGGATGGCTTCGCGCACGGTGATCACGCTTATTGACGATTTGAGCGGCAAGGAGACGGGCGACGATGGCCGGACGGTGGCCTTCTCCTTGGAGGGTGTCGACTACCGGATCGACCTGGGTGAGAAGAACCTGATCCGCCTGGAGAAGGCACTACATCCGTTCATCTCCGCAGCAACTCGGGTGGACGGACCGACTCGCAAGCGGAAGATCAGCAGTTCTGCAGCGCCAGCCGCTGCGAATGTTCGGGAGTGGGCTCGGCTCAACGGCTATGAGGTATCCGATCGTGGCCGTGTGCCCGGTGCTGCGCGGGCCGCGTACAACGCGGCACACTGATAGGGCGCCCTACCGTTGGGGCTTCGACACCTTCACCTCGCAGTTCCCCAGGGATAAGTCGTTGAAGCGCGTCCCTTGGGATTCACTCGCCGACACATGAGACCTATGAATCGGCACAAGCACGATCGACGACCAGGACTCCAGTCGACAGACCCCGACGAGAGCGGTCTTGATGGACTCGGGGCGGCCGACCGGTGAAGACGGCGTCACCAGTCCTACTGAGGCTCCGCCTCGGACCGCCGAGGTCGGTGGTCGGTCCTGCCGCCTGAGTCGGGTTGGGCTCTGGATTGGCTGGCGGTGTCGGGGTCATGCTGAGTGTCGGGGTGCATGATGGCGAAGCGACCGGTGCGGACGGCAGACATTTTGGATGGGCATGTGAGCCTGGACCTGGAGTGCTTGGACCGGATCTATCTGAACGGCTACGTGCCGAACCTGCAGGTCGGTGGGCAGGTGGTGCAGTTCCTGGCGTTGCGGGGGTTCCCGATCCCCTCCCCGGCGGTGGTGGG
>DATDAP010000715.1:0-2651 GCA_036525335.1 Microlunatus sp.
AGGGTGTGGTCGGGCGTTCCGAGCGGAGCCTGCGTAGCGAGGTGGGCGGGGGCGCCGCCCTGAACCCACCCCACCGTCACCCTCAGCGCTCAGTGGGCGACGACTCCACCTTGTCCGCCTTGGCGCCGCCGGCTTCCAACGAGTCACCAGCCGGCAGCTCCTGGTGACCACCGAACTGCTGACGCATCGCCGACAACACCTGGTTGGCGAAGTGGTCCTCGCCCCGGGAGGCGAACCGCTCGAACAGCGACGCCGCCAGCACAGGAGCCGGTACGCCGATGTCGACGGCCGCCTTGACCGTCCAACGACCCTCGCCGGAGTCGGAGACCCGACCCGCGAGCCCGTCCAGGGTGGGGTTGGCCTGCAGCGCGGCCGCGGTCAGATCCAGCAGCCAGGAGGAGACCACGGAGCCGCGGCGCCACAGCTCCGACACCTTCGCGGTGTCGATGTCGAACTGGTAGTACTCCGGCTCCTCCAGGGGCGCGATCTCGGCGGAGTGCTCGGCCTCCCGGATCCCGGCGTCGGCGTTGTCGAGGATGTTGAGTCCCTCGGCGAAGGCGGCCATGATGCCGTACTCGATGCCGTTGTGGACCATCTTCACGAAGTGGCCGGCACCGGACGGGCCGCAGTGCAGGTAGCCGAGCTCCTCGGCCGCGAGCTCGCCGACCCGACCCGGCGTGCGCTCGATCTCGCCGACGCCGGGGGCGATGGTCTTGAGTACCGGATCGATTCTCGCGACAGCCTCGTCGGGTCCGCCGACCATCAGGCAATAGCCCCGCTCCAAGCCGAAGACACCACCGCTGGTGCCGATGTCGACGTAGTGGATGCCCTGCTCCTTGAGCTTGGCGGCCCGTCGTACGTCGTCGCGATAGTTGGAGTTGCCGCCGTCGATGATGATGTCGCCCTCGTCGAGCAGTGCGGCGAACTGGTCGACGATCCGGCCGGTGATGCCCGCGGGAATCATCACCCACACCGCACGGGGCCCCTCCAGCTTGGCCACGAAGTCCTCGGGGCTGTCGGCCCCGACGGCACCCTCACCGGCGAGACCGGCCACCGCCTCGGGATTCACGTCGTACACCACGCACTCGTGCCCGTCCCGCATCAACCGCCGCACGATGTTGGCGCCCATCCGCCCCAGACCGATCATTCCCAGCTGCATCTACATAGCCCTTCCCGGCGACGTCGTGAGCACGCTAGCAGCGCTGCGTTACGCCCCGACCACCCTGGGGTGCCCGAGCGAGCCTCAGCGAGGGAGCCCGTCGCGAGCGGCCGTGCAGCGGAGCGTGGTTCTCCGGCGAGCGTCAGCGAGCCGGCTCCCCCTGCGAGCGGCCGAGAGCGAAGCGCCCGGTCCTGTCTGGACTGAGAAGCGCGCAGACAACGCTTCACCGTCTGCGCGCGCCGAGGGAAGTCAGGACCAATCGGCGCGCAGCGAACAGCGAGCTTCGGGACTAGGACGGCAGGCGCATCAGCATGATCACGTGCCGGTAGTCGGTGATCGGGTCGCCGTCGATCTCGGCGAGTCCGGTCAGCTGGCACGGCTTGCTCGGTGCGGTGAAGGCGAAGTTCACGTACGGGTTGTCGAACGCGCCGAGCGCGTCCAGCAGGTACGTGGGGTTGAAGCCGGCCGCGGTGACGGCCTGGTCGCCGCCGCCCGGCTGCTCGACGGCCGCTTCCAGAGCCTCGGAGGCCTGTGCCTGGTCTCCGGTCGCGGCTTCGAGCGTGACGACTCCGTCGCCGATCAGCATCCGCAAGGACGTGTTGCGCTCAGCGACCAGCGAGACACGGCGAGCGGCCGCGATCGTGTCGGCGGTGCTCAGCCGGACGGTCATCACCGGCTGGGTGTTCATGATGTGACGGACCTTCGGGAACTCCCCGTCCAGCAGGCGGGTCGTGGTCTGCCGGTCGCCGGCGGTGCCGTGGCCCTCGAAACCGATGATCCCGTCACCGGTGCCACCGGAGGCCAGGCTGAGGATGATCTGCTCGCCGGCCGACATCGACTTGGCCGTGTCGGACAGCACCTTCGCCGGGACCAGGGCAGCCGCGGAGATCTGCGGGGTGGCCGGGTTCCAGGTGAACTCGCGCAGAGCCATCCGGTAGCGGTCGGTGGCCAACAGGGAGACGGTCTCGCCCTCGATCTCGACCCGGACGCCCGTGAACACCGGCAGCAGCTCGTCGCGACCGGCGGCCACCACGACCTGCGCCACGGCGTGGGCGAAGACGTCGCTCGGCACGGTACCGGTGGCCTCCGGCAGGGTCGGCAGGGTCGGGTAGTCCGCGACCGGCAGGGTCTGCAGGGTGAAGCGGGCACTGCCGCAGACCAGCTCGACGTGGTTGCCGTCGGCGGAGATGTCGACCGGCTTGGCGGGCAGGCTGCGGGAGATGTCGGCGAGCAACCGACCGGAGACCAGGGCGACGCCCTCATCGGCGACCTCGGCCTTCACAGTGATCTGGGCGCTGGTCTCGTAGTCGAAGCTGGACAACACCACGCCCGAGGCGTCGGCCCGGACCAACAGCCCGGCGAGGATCGGGACACTCGGCCTGGTCGGCAGGGAGCGGGCAGCCCACTGCACCGCCTCGGCCAACGTGTCACGTTCGAGTCGGATCCTCACACTGCCTCCTGCCTCTGTCTGGCACCCCGTCCGAGGCAACCG
>DATDAP010000716.1:0-4091 GCA_036525335.1 Microlunatus sp.
TCTAGCGCGCGTGCTCCCTCTCCGCGATCGCGGACACCACCTGACGGGCCCGCTGCCGCGCCCAGGCGTCGGCCGCCAGCACGCGCTCCAAGGTGAGCCCGTCGTCCGACGTCCACTCCGAGCGTACGTCGTCGGCGGTCGTCGCGACGTGCTCGTCGAGGACCGCCACCACCACGTCGACGATCCCGAGGAAGCTCAGGTCGCCGGCGTGGAAGGCTTCGACCGCCTCCTCGTTGGCGGCGTTGTAGACCGCCGGTGCGGTACCGCTCAGCCGTCCGGCCCGCCGCGCCAGCTCGACCGCCGGGAACGCCTCGTCGTCCAGTGGCTCGAAGGTCCAGGTCGCGGCGGTCGACCAGTCACAGGACCGGGCCGCTCCCGGGATCCGCTCCGGCCAGCCCAGACCGAGGGCAATGGGCAGCTTCATGTCCGGTGGCGAGCACTGAGCCAGCGTGGAGCCGTCCACGAACTGCACCATCGAGTGCACGATCGACTGCGGGTGGACCACCACGTCGATCCGGTCGAGATCCACCCCGTAGAGCAGGTGGGCTTCCAACAGCTCCAGTCCCTTGTTGATCAGGGTCGCGCTGTTGGTGGTGATGACGCGGCCCATCGCCCAGGTCGGGTGCGCCAGCGCCTGCTCCGGGGTGACGTCCTGCATCTGCTCCCGGGTACGCCCACGGAACGGACCGCCGCTCGCGGTCAGGATCAGCCGGTCGACCTCGGGGGCGGCGCCGCCGCGCAGCGCCTGGGCGATCGCCGAGTGCTCGGAGTCGACGGCGACGATCTGCCCCGGCTTCGCCGCGCCCGTGACCAGGGCACCCCCCACGACCAGCGACTCCTTGTTGGCCAGTGCGAGGATCCGGCCGGCCCCCAGGGCCGCCAGCGTCGGACGCAGCCCGGCCGAGCCGGTGATGCCGTTCAGCACCACGTCACACGGGACCTTCGCGAGCTCGGTGGCGGCGTCCGGACCGGCGAGGATGCGCGGCAGCTTCGCCTCACCGGTGGCCCAACCCCGGCGCGAGGCCTCCGCGTAGAAGGCGAGCTGGAGATCCTGCACCATCGTGGACCGGGTGACGGCGACGACCGCGACTCCGGCGTCCAGGGCCTGCCGGGCCAGCAGCTCGATCTGACCACCGCCGGCGCCCAGGCCGACCACCCTGAACCGGTCCGGTGCCGCAGCGATCACCTCCAGCGCCTGCGTCCCGATGGAGCCGGTGCTGCCCAGGATCACCACGTCGCGCACCCGGTCAGTGTGGCAGCAGGATCCACCGGTCGTCACAGGCTCGGTCGGGTCGACGGTCAGGGCAGCGTCATAGGCTCGGACTCATGCCGACCGCCGTGTTCCCCCGCAGCACCCCCAGCGCCCAGGGTGTCGATGCCGCCGGCGTCGAGGCGTTCCTCGACGCCATGGCCGCCCATCCGGAGGTGGAGCTGCACAGCCTGATGCTGCTGCGCAACGGTCACGTCGTGACCGAGGGCTGGTGGTCGCCGTACACGCCCGAGCGGGTGCACCTCCTCTACTCCCTCAGCAAGAGCTTCGCGTCGACGGCGGCCGGGTTCGCCGTGGCCGAGGGTCTGCTGGACCTGGACCGGACCGTGCTGTCGTACTTCCCGGAGCTGGACGCCGACGTCACCGACGAGCGCAGTCGGTCGATGCTGGTCCGCCACGTCGCCGCGATGGCCAGCGGACACGACGCCGAGACCATCGAGCGGGTGTTCGCCAGCGACCCCGACAACGTGGTCCGAGGGTTCCTGCGGATCCCGCCGGAGCACGAACCGGGCAGCTGGTTCGCCTACAACCAGCCGTGCACGTACTCCCTGGCCGCCATCGTGCAGCGGGAGTCGGGCCAGGGCCTGATCGACTACCTCACGCCCCGGCTGTTCGCGCCGCTGGGCATCGGCCGGGTGGGCTGGCAGCAGCACCCGCCGGGTCAGGCCCTCGGCTTCACCGGTCTGCACGCCACCACCGATGCGATCGCCAAGCTGGGTCAGCTGTACCTGCAGCGCGGATGGTGGGGCGACCGCCGGCTGTTGCCGGAGGAGTGGGTCGACGCGGCGACCAGCCTCCAGGTGGCCAACCCGCTGGAAGACAACCCGGACTGGCGTCAGGGGTACGGCTTCCAGTTCTGGCTGGCCCAGCACGGCTACCGCGGCGACGGCGCGTACGGGCAGTTCTGCGTGGTCCTGCCCGAGCAGCAGACCGTGGTCGCGATCACGGGTGCCTCCCTCGACATGCAGGCGGTGCTCGACGGCCTGTGGACCCACCTGCTCCCCGGGCTCGGCGACGACCACCGCTCCAGCCCCGACAAGACCGCGGCCGATGTGCGCCTGGCCCGGCGGATGACCTCGCTGGCGCTCGCCCCGGCCACGGACAAGCCGGAGCCGGAGGAGGACGCCGACCTCTGGGACGGCGCCGTCTTCACCCCCGCCGGCGGCACCTGTGAGCAGCAGCGCAACCTGACCTCGGTCGAGCTGCATCGGGTGGCCGACGACTGGCGGATCACGCTCGCCGAGGGCGATCGACGGCTGTCAGGCATCGTGGGGGCTGACGCCTGGCAGGTCAGCGACGAGCCGGAGGACGACGGTGCCGACGGGGTCCCGGTGGCGGTCAGCGGCGGCTGGGACAGCGGCCGGCTGGTGGTCGAGGTGCTGTTCCTGGAGACACCCCACCGGCTGACGGTCAGCTGTGATCGGGCGGACGCGACGTTCACGGCGAGCTGGGGAACGGTGCCGCTGCGGGCCGGCACCCTGCACGAACTGCGCAAACCGGACTGAGCGGGTCCGATCAACGGCCCTCTCGGCCCTCACACCGGACGGAGTGAGGCCTCGTCGGCGGTGGACAACGTGAGCACCGCCTCCTCGACGGCGTCGCGTTCCTCGATGGTGTGCTCGATCCGTCGCAGTCGCACTGCGACGTCGTGCTCCAGCTCGTCGCCGGACAGGTCGACCGCGGCCACCAGGAAGACCCGCTCCGGCCCGACGAACTCCAGGTGCAGGTAGGTCACCCGATCGATCTCGGGTGCGGAGAGCAGCTCGATCAGCACCCGGTTGCGGTAGTCGGTCGGCACCGCCTCGCCGATCAGGAACCGCCGGTTGCGGTTGATCAGCACCACGGCGATCACGGCCAGCAGCACGCCGACCAGGATCGAGCCGATCGCGTCGGGGGTCGGTGAGCCGGTCAGCTGGTGCAGGGCGATGCCGGCGAAGGCGATCAGCAGACCGACCAGCGCCGCCGCATCCTCGAAGAACACGGCGCGCAGGGTCGGGTTCGAGGTGTTCAGCACGTACGCCAGGTGCCGCCGCTTCAGGCGGTCCGCGTTACGGCGAGTCTGCCGGAACGCCTGGGTGAACGAGATCCCCTCCAGCACGAAGGCGATGCCCAGCACCGCGTACGCGATCAGGTAGTCACGCGCCGGCTCGGGATTGCGCAGCTCGCTGATGCCGTGGCTGATGGAGACGACCGCACCCGCGGTGAACAGGCCGAAGGCGGCGAACATCGACCAGACGTACGCCTCCTTGCCGTACCCCATCGGGTGTCGGGTGTCGCGTTGCCGGTCGGACCGGCGCTCGGCGATCAACAGGAAGATCTCGTTGCCCGTGTCGGCCCAGGGGTGGGCGGCCTCGGCCAACATCGACGCCGACGAGGTGAGCGAGGCGGCGACCGTCTTCGCGATGGCGATCAACAGGTTGGCGACGAACGCGACGATGACCGTGACCACGGAGTCACCACCACCGGTCTCGGTCGGCGTGGTCGAGCCCTTGGTGATGGGATCTGGCTCTCCGACGTCCACATCCCCTCCTCGGAAGCCGACAGCCGACTCACAGCTGCGTACGGTGTGATCCTCGCAGGCCCCTGACCGGGAACCGAGACCGCACAGCCACTGACAGGGTCCTGACAGGTCCATGCCAGTGAGGGCCCAGCCGCCGTACCGACTCTCGGGTCACTGCCTCATCCCGTTCCAGACAGGAGTCCTCGCGTGCCTCGTTCCACCAAGGTCATCGTCGCTTCGGCCGCGGCCGGCGCACTGGCCCTCGGTGTCGGTGTCGGCATCGCCGGTTTCGCCTCGGCCGATCCGACCACCACCCCGTCG
>DATDAP010000717.1:0-3135 GCA_036525335.1 Microlunatus sp.
CGGACATGCAACGTCCTCCTGCAGACATCAGTGTCAACTACGCATCCATACGGCGCGACCGGCAGAGTCTAGCCAGTTGGAGCACTGGTCTGTTGCCGGAACGCGAACAGTACGCGAGTTGTCCTTATTCTCCACAACTGGAGTCTGTGTGGCGGAAGTGTCGTGATCCCGTGCCACGCTGAGGTGATGGGCACGGTGCGGACGGGGGTGGGCCCCCGGGTTTCGGGGAGCCTCAGGCGTCCCGCGGCGCCGAACCACCCGATTCCATGAGTCCGCGACCGGTCGATGGGCTCGAGATCCGCTATCAGCGGGATCTCCCTGCCCGGCCCGGCAGACACGCCCCCTGGCCGGCGTGGCTCGCGGTCGGGTCACCGGCCCGGACCGCGGTCGAGGACGTCGGCATCGCCGCCCTGTGGACCCATCAGGTGGCGGCCGCCGACTCCCTGGTAGCCGGTAGGCATGTGGTGCTGACGACGGGGACGGCGTCGGGCAAGTCCCTGGCCTACCTGCTGCCGCTGGCGACCGCGGCGATCGGGACCGGCCGGGCGGACGACGAGACCGTACGGTGGCGCCGACGCCCGGCCACCTCGCTGTATCTGGCCCCGACCAAGGCCCTGGCCCACGACCAGGCCCGGGTGTGCGCCGAGCTCGGGGTGCCCGGCTGGCGGGTCGCCGTCGTGGACGGCGACACCGACCCGGCCGACCGGCAGTGGGCGCGGGACCACGCTCATCACGTACTCACCAACCCGGACCTGCTGCACGCCTCACTGCTGCCCAACCACACCCGGTGGGCCTCGTTCCTGCGCTCCCTGCAGTTCGTGGTGGTGGACGAGTCCCACCGCTATCGCGGGGTGTTCGGGGCTCAGGTGGCCGCGGTGCTGCGCCGACTGCGACGGATCGCCGCGCACTACCGCGCCGACCCGGCCTTCGCGGTGCTGAGCGCCACCGCCGCCGAGCCGATCGCGACCGCGGCCGCCCTGACCGGGATCGCGGCCGAGGACCTGACCCTGGTGGACGACGACGGCTCGGTCCGAGGCGCGGTCCAGATCAGTCTCGCCCGTTCGGAGCTCGCACCGGAGACCGCTGCCGCGGAGCTGATGGCCACCCGGGTCCGAGCCGGAGCGCAGGTGCTCACCTTCGTGCAGTCTCGGCGGCTGGCCGAGGAGGTGGCGCGGTCGGCCGAGGCATCGGTCAGGACATCTGACCGGGCAGCTGACGGGACCACGACGGGTGGGCGACGGTCCGGTCCGCCGGGTGGTGGACGGCCGGCGAGCGTACTGGCGTACCGGGCGGGCTATCTGGCGAGCGACCGCCGGCTGATCGAGCGAGGACTGGCGGAGGGCACCGTGCGCGGCCTGGCGGCGACGAATGCGCTGGAGCTCGGGGTGGACATCGCCGGGCTCGACACCGTGGTGCTGTGCGGCTACCCGGGCAGCCGAGCCGCCTTCTGGCAGCAGGCGGGGCGGGCCGGACGGCGCGGCACCGCCGCCGAGGTGGTCCTGATCGCCCGGGCCAACCCGCTGGAGGCGTACCTGCTGGATCACCCGGCGGTGCTCTTCGACCAACCGGTGGAGACGACCGTGCTCGATCCGGCGAGCCCACCGGTGCTGGGTCCGCAGCTGGCGGCGGCCGCGCAGGAGCTGCCGCTGCGGCCGGGCGACGAACGCTGGTTCGGGGCCAGCACCTGGGACCTGGTCGCGCGGTTGACCGAGCGCGGGCTGCTGCGCCGACGACCCGACGGCTGGTTCTGGACCGCTCCGCAGCGTGCGGTCGACCGGATCAGCCTCCGGAGCACCGATGCGCACACCATCGACATCGTCGAGGAGCCCACTGGACGGGTGCTCGGCACGGTCGCGGAGGACGCCGCCGACCTGGTGGTGCATCCCGGGGCGGTCTATCTGCACCAGGGAGACAGCTATCTCTGTGACGACGACGGCTGGGACGTCGAGGCCGGTGAGGTCATCGTCCGGGCGGCGCGACCCGGCTACCTGACCCAGCCGGTGGTCGACGCCGAGGTGTCTCCTGGTCGTCCCGAGCGGGAGCGGGAACTCGGGAACGGCCGGCTGGCGTACGGATCCGCGCGGGTGAGCAGCACCGTGACGGGGTTCTTGCGACGGGACGAGCTGACGGGTCGCGTCTGGGACACCACTGCCCTCGCACGACCCGAGCGGGTGCTGTCCACGGCGGCGACGACGCTGACACTGACGGCCGAGGTGCCGACCACAGTCGCCGCGGGAACGGGGCCGAGGATCCAGCCGGAGCTGTCGCGACCCCGCTTCGACGCCGGGGTGCACGCTCTGGAGCACCTGGTCGCTGGTGTGCTGCCCGCGATCGTGGCCAACGACCGCTACGACGTGGGCTCCCAGTCCTGGATCGATACCGACGGTGCCGCCGTGATCGCGGTGTTCGACCGCCGGCCCGGCAGCGGGTTCGCAGCCGCGGGGTACGAGCGCGCCGACACCTGGCTGGCCGCGGCCCGCGAGCGGATCGAGGAGTGTTCCTGCGTGAACGGGTGCCCGGCCTGCGTCCTCGAGGCGGGCTGCGGGTCGAGCCGTCCCCTGGACAAGACCACCGCTCTTCGGCTGCTCGCGGGTGTGGTCCCGGCTCGGCCCGGCGAGAGAGCCCGCGTCGACGGAGGGTGATCGTGGACTCGGCGCGAGCGGTTGTCCGTCGGGTGCCGATCAGCGGCGACCGGCCGGGCTGGTGCACCCGGGGATACTGGAAGGCGATGAGCTTCATGGAGATCTTCCAGCCGGGGCTGAAGCACCTGCGCGAGGAGCAGTACCGACGCCAGATGGATGTCGCGTACCCGACGAACGGCGGCAATCCGCCGATGGACATCGACCTGGACGCCGGCACCGCGACCATCGTGGTGCGGGTGCCGGTACCTGGGCGGGTCGAGGAGGCAGCCGACGAGCCGACCCGCGATGAGCCGGAGTCATCCGACCAGACCAACGACGAGATCGCGCTGCACTGACGCTGCACCTCCTCCGAACCTAGTGGTTGCGGCCGGAAGTTCGTCAAGGGACTCCGGTGTCCAGGTGCGTGCATCGCCAGGCCGACGAGGGAGGGATGCCGAGTCGCATCGCGACCGAGGAGAACGCAGCGAGGTGCGTGCCTGGGCGCCGGAGACCC
>DATDAP010000718.1:0-3703 GCA_036525335.1 Microlunatus sp.
CGCGCCGGCGTACTGGGGTTGGTTGAGGACGAAGTCCGGATCGTTGCGCCAGGCGGCGAACAGCCCGTCCTCGAAGCCGGTCTTGGTCACCCGCTTGAGGTAGACGGCCGGGATGATCTGGTCGGTGTCGACGTTGCTGCGGCGCAGCGGCAGCGCGGTACCGGTGTGCGAGCTGAACTTCTCCATGGTGATGGCTCCTGGGAGGTCGAGGGGTCAGAGGTCGGAGGGCGAGCTCAGGGTGCCGCGGACGGCGGTGGCCGCCGCGACCAGCGGCGAGACCAGGTGGGTGCGCCCACCCTTGCCTTGGCGGCCCTCGAAGTTGCGGTTGGAGGTCGACGCGGACCGCTCGCCGGGCGCGAGCTGATCGGGGTTCATGCCCAGACACATGGAACAACCGGCCGCCCGCCACTCGGCCCCTGCCTCTTTGAACACGACGTCCAGACCCTCGTCCTCGGCCTGCAGCCGGACCCGGGCCGATCCCGGCACGACCAGCATCCGTACGCTGTCGGCGATCTTGTGGCCCTTGATCACGGCAGCAGCGGCCCGCAGATCCTCGATCCGACCGTTGGTGCAGGAGCCCAGGAAGATCGTGTCGACGGCGATCTCGCGCATCGGCGTGCCGGCGACGAGGTCCATGTACTCCAAGGCCTTCGTGGCGGCGATCCGGTCGTCGGAGTCGGGGAACTCCTCGGGATCGGGCACCCGGGCACCGAGCGGCACCCCCTGGCCGGGGTTCGTGCCCCAGGTGACGAACGGGGTGAGCTGGGTCGCGTCGAGGTCGACCTCGACGTCGAACTCGGCCCCCTCGTCGGTGGTCAGCGTGCGCCAGTACGCGACGGCGGCGTCCCACTCCTCACCCTCGGGAGCGTGCGGACGACCTTTCACGTAGTCGAACGTCGTCTCGTCGGGAGCCATCAGGCCGGCCTTGGCCCCCCATTCGATGCTCATGTTGCAGATCGTCATCCGGCCTTCCATGGAGAGCGCCCGGATGGCCGAGCCGCGGTACTCCACGATGTAGCCCTGACCACCGCCGGTGCCGACCTTGGCGATCAGCGCCAGCACGATGTCCTTCGACGTCACACCGGCCGGCAGCTCACCCTCCACGTTGACCGCCATGGTCTTCGGCTTCGCCTGCGGCAGCGTCTGGGTGGCCAGCACGTGCTCGACCTCGGAGGTGCCGATGCCGAACGCGATGGAGCCGAACGCACCGTGGGTGGAGGTGTGCGAGTCACCGCAGACAACCGTCATACCCGGCTGGGTGAGACCCAGCTGCGGGCCGATGATGTGCACGATGCCCTGGTCGAGATCGCCCAGGCTGTGGATCCGTACGCCGAACTCCGCGGCGTTGTTGCGCAGGGTGTCGACCTGGGTCCGCGACACCGGGTCGGCGATCGGCTGGTCGATGTTCAGCGTCGGGGTGTTGTGGTCCTCGGTCGCCATCGTCAGGTCGGGACGACGTACCGGCCGGCCGGCCTGACGCAGACCGTCGAAAGCCTGTGGACTGGTCACCTCGTGCACCAGGTGCAGATCGATGTACAGGAGGTCGGGCTCACTGGCGGCCGAGTGCACGACGTGTGCGTCCCAGATCTTCTCGCTCAGCGTCTTCGCCATGGTGCCGTCGTCTCCTCGGTCGGTCTGTCGTGGCTGTGCCCAGGATCATCTCGCAGGCTGTGCAGCCGGGGGTCGTTGCCATGGTTCGCCGTCGACGTCGGCCAGATGATTTGCGTTCCAGCATCCGAGACGGCAGTATCAAGGCATGGACAACTCTAGCGGCGTCGGCGTCCTGGACAAAGCCGCTCTCGTGCTCAGTGCGCTGGAGACCGGACCCACCACGCTGGCCGGACTGGTATCGGCGACCGGCCTCGCCCGGCCCACCGCCCACCGGCTCGCGGTTGCGCTGGAACATCACCGGCTGGTGAGCCGGGACCTGCAGGGACGCTTCATCCTCGGTCCGCGCCTCGGCGAACTCGCCTCCGCCGCCGGTGAGGACCGGCTGCTGGCCACCGCCGGCCCCGTCCTGGCCCGCCTCCGCGACATCACGGGCGAGTCTGCCCAGATGTTCCGCCGGCAAGGGGATGTGCGCGTCTGCGTGGCCACCGCCGAGCGGATGTCCGGGCTGCGCGACACCGTACCGGTCGGCACCCAGCTGACCATGAACGCCGGGTCGGCGGCTCAGGTGCTGTTGGCCTGGGAGGAGCCGGAGCGGCTGCAACGCGGTCTCCGGGGCAGCCGCTACTCCGCCGTCGCCCTGGCCGCCGTACGCCGTCGCGGCTGGGCCCACTCGGTCGGTGAGCGCGAGCCCGGGGTGGCCTCGGTGTCCGCACCGGTCCGCTCCCCCTCGGGCAAGGTGATCGCCGCCGTCAGTGTCTCGGGTCCCATCGAGCGCCTGTCACGTCAACCCGGACGGCTGCACGCTCCCGCCGTGATCGCCGCCGCCGAGCGACTCAGCGAGGTCCTGCGCCGCAACGGTGGGGAGTGACCTCGCAGCGGTCGGCTGGGGGCTGACACACTGGGGATCGATGAGCACCGTCGACGACATGCACCGTCCGGCCCGGATCGATCAGGCCATCCTGCGCTGGCGGGCCGATTGGGTGACCCGCCACGGCTATCGCCCGGCGGTGATCGCCTACACCTGCTACGGGTCGCCGCGCTGGGTGCGGGTGCTGGGGCGGGTGGTGTTCTCCAAGCGGGGGGTGATCTTCCGTGGCGACCCGACGGGGTCTCGCGGCTGGCGCTCGTTCATCCTCGTCCCGGTCGAGCGAGCCGAGGTGGACATCGAGCTGAACGGCGTGCACCACCGCGTGCACGCCGATCATGGCGGCGTGGTCGACGTGGTGGTCGAACAAGACCTGGAGCCGGGCCGACACACCATCACCATGAGCGCGTACGACTCGCCGCCGGTGACCGCCGACGTGTTCGTGCTCGGGGACGAGGAGCGCTTCGGCATCGTCTCCGACATCGACGACACGGTGATGATCACTGCCCTCCCCCGGCCCCTGTTGGCCGCCTGGCACACCTTCGTGGTCAACGAGCACGCCAGGGCCGCCACGCCGGGCATGCCCGTGCTGTACGAGAGGTTGTCCGACGCGCACGACGCGCCGCCGGTCTTCTACCTGTCGACCGGCGCCTGGAACGTCGCACCGACGTTGACGCGATTCCTGTCCAGCAACCTCTATCCGCCCGGCGCTCTGCTGCTCACCGACTGGGGGCCGACCCAGGACCGATGGTTCCGTAGCGGCAAAGAGCACAAGCGGGCCAACCTGCGCCGCTGGGCGACGGAGTTCCCGCAGATCAGGTGGCTGCTGTTCGGCGACGACGGGCAGCACGACGAGATGCTGTATCGGGAGTTCGCCGACGCCCACCCCGATCAGGTCGTGGCCGTCTGCATCCGTCAGCTCACCCCCGGCGAGGCGGTGCTGGCCGGCAGCTCACTGCGGGAGTCGCCGAGTCCGGAGGGTAGTCAGGTGCCCTGGCTCTACGCGCACGACGGTGCTGGGCTGGCTCGTCAGCTGGAGAAGCTCGGTGTGCTGCCGCCGGAGCGCAGCCCGCAGAAGACCGTGTGAGCTAGTGGTTGCGGCCGGAAGTTCGTCAAGGGACTCCGGTGTCCAGGTGCGTGCATCGCCAGGCCGACGAGGGAGGGATGCCGAGTCGCATCGCGACCGAGGAGAACGCAGCGAGGTGCGTGCCTGGGCGCCGGAGACCC
>DATDAP010000719.1:0-2394 GCA_036525335.1 Microlunatus sp.
ATTCAGAGCGCTCCGCTGGGCATCCGCACCGGACGCCAACGCATGACCGCGGCGATGACTCGCGGCGCTCGCAACCTCGCTGCCGAGATGTCGGCATCAGAAGTCCTGACACGCCAACAACGCGTGCTTCGCGCATCCGCCCGGTTCGGACTACGAGGAGGCATGCCGTTCGGCGTCCAATATGGGCGGCCGCCACTTCCCCCGGAAGATCAGCTCGAGAGCGCTTTGAACAAGGCCGCCGACATTCCTGTACTGATCGGTACCAACACCGACGAGACCTCCTTCTTCACCTCCACAGTTCCACCGATCGACGCGTTGAACCGGTGGCCACTTGTCGGCCAGGCCGCCGCCCAAGCGATCATTCGGCGCACCACCGCGGCGGTCTACGGTGCAGCCACCGACCAGTTCGCTCGACGACATGCCCAAGCCGGAGGCACCGCCCACCGCTACCTCCTGACCTGGTCCGCGGCCGGGAACCGTTTCGGCAGCACGCACGGCATCGACGTTGCGCTCCTCTTCGGCACCGAAGAGTCCTGGAGTGATGCGGCCATGCTCGCCGGCGCCAGCTGGGACGAGATCGAACAGGCGGGCTCGGTCGTCCGAGCCCTGTGGGCGGACTTCGCCCGCGGCATCGCTCTACCCGCCGATCTCGAGATCCCCGGTGTACTCACCCTCGACAGACATGGTCCCGACCAAGCACCGTAGACGCCGTCTCAAGGAACCGGTCAGAGAACACGCAATGGTGTCAGTGCGATCGTGGGTCCATGGTGGAAGGTGTCGATCCCTGCTCACGTCACCGAGCTCCGTCTGGCCCGCCGACGTCCGATCGAGTTGGGCAGACGATTCGCCACGATTGACCTTGTCAGACTGGGCTCCTGGGAGACTGGGCCGCACCATCCAGGGAGGCGCATCTATAAATGACTGACCATCGGCGTGAGCAGGTGCTGCTGGACGCTCTGGACAGGCTCAGAGGGACAGGCCCGGAGTTCGATGGCTTCCTCGCGAACCACGGCCCGATGGCCCCCGAGGCGCTGATCCGATTGGGGGCGGCGATGTCGTGCCAGGTTGGGTCGACCGCTACCTGCCGCGTCTGTCGCCCGCTCCGATGGAGGCCCACATCCGCATCGGCCCGGAGTGGCGTGAGCATCTCGGCGACATCAAATCTGCTCGGCGACTGGACTGCATTCATGCGCAGTCAGGCCGAGCGGCTCGGCTGGGAAGACCTCCTGCTGCTGTGGTGGCCAAGGCTTCTGCCCGGGCTGGCGGCCAGCGCCACGCACGGGGTCATCCGGACCGCACACGCGCTCCGTTCCCTGTCCACCTCCGTCGAAACCGCACCGGAGCCGTTGCTGATCGACGAGCTCGCGCAGGGTCTCGCGTTCTGGGCCGCCCGCTACGGAGCGCCTACCCGGCCATCCTCGCGGCCAAGGCCATCTCGCTGCCCTCGAGGCCACGGCAAGACTTCCCCGCCTCAGTCCCATGGTGGCCTCCGACGGTCCTGGTGTCGGTGGCCGATTGCGGGCCTTGCGTGCGGTGCGTACCTTCTCGGATGCTCTCGACGTCTGGTGGGCGCCTCCTACACCGGACGACGCTCTGGACGACTCGATCGCAGCCGCCGCACGAGTCCTCGCCGCCCGAGACGACGCGCCTATCGCGTTCTGCCATGCGGTGACGGCACCGTCGGCGATCCGGATGGTGCTGCCTATGCTGCCGCCGGCGCTGCAGCGCGCGAGCGTCGCCGCAAGCTGGCAGGTGGTTGCCGCGGTGATCGCCGCGTTCGCCTCGCCCCGACTGGAAGCGGAACGGTTGACGGTCGAGACCGACCCCGCACCACTGCTGCTCGAGCTGCCCGGGGCAGCCATCGAGCACGGCGACGAGCACGTCATCAAGCTCACTGAGGCTGCCCTCCGCGAGTACGCGCGAACGACCGACACCACCGTGTTGGTCGCCGCACACCGATTCCGCGCCCGAGTGCCGCGCCCATGACCGCCGCGCGGGGCGAATCGGAAGAGGTCGACGGCGACACGGTGAAGTACGCGATCGTGAACACCGAAGACGTGAGACACCCCAGTTTCGGCTACAAGATCACTGCGGAGAGCTACGGGGTGATCATCACCGTGGCGCAGGTCGGGCCGACCCTCGTGCAGGTCAGCAGTGGCGCATCGTCAACACGGACGCCGACCTCGCTGGCGACCTCCCGCAGAAACAAGTCGACAGCTATGCGGCTGCAGCCGGGTAATCCCCCTGGGACCCGCCGGATCCTCACAACCTGGCGTTGGTCTGAACGTCACCAGGTCACTCACCGATCAAGTCGAGACTCCCCGCACACCTCATCTGTATGGGTCACTTATCGCAGGGCCGTCAGCCGCCGGGGTCGCCGACCGGCGGCCAGTT
>DATDAP010000720.1:0-4391 GCA_036525335.1 Microlunatus sp.
GCGCGGCCTCGGCCAGGTTGCGCGCCTCACCCGAGTGACCACAGATCACCGGGTCGGCGCGGACGACGATGACGAGTCGTCGCAGGCTCGCGAACGCTGTCTGACGGGTGTGGTTGATCATGCGGTCACCTCCACGGGAAGAGGGGCACTGGACACGTCCGGAATGCTCGAGCCGGGCTCGGTCACCGAGGGTGGCCGGTGATCGCGGCTCCAATCGCTCGGATGAGGGCCGAGGGTGATCTCGAGCTGACCGCCACGATGGAGATCGCGTGCGGGCAGCCACGACTGCTCCAGCGGCCGGCCGTTGAACCGGACCGACTGGACGTACTGGGGCGGACCGTCGGGCTCCGGCTCGACGAACCCCGGCGCGTCGATCGCCAGCTCACGCCCGCCGAGATCCAGACGGGCGTGGGCGAACGACGGGGCGTTGATCAGGTAGAGGCCCTGGCCGGCGACGGGGAACAGACCGAGGCTGGCCCAGACGTACCAGGAGCTCAGGCCGCCCGAGTCGTCGTTGCCCGGCAACCCACCGCGACCGAGGCCGAACTGGTTGTTCACGGCGGCGTGCACCACCTCGGCGGTACGGTCCGGTCGACCCAGGTAGTGGTAGGCCCAGGGGACCTCCATGTCGGGCTCGTTGTTCAGACCCTCGAACCGGTTGAGCGCGTAGCCGGCGACCAGCTCCTCGACGGCGGGACGTTCACCCACCTGCTTGACCGGGTCGGCGCCGTAGCCGAAGAACTCGTCCAACAGGGCCAGGAAGCTCTCGTCCCCGCCGGCCAGCTCGATCCGAGCCTGCATGTCGTGCTGGATGCGGAAGGAGTAGTTCCAGCGTCCGCCCTCGTAGTAGGTCGAGTCGATCAGCAGCCCGGTCTCGGGGTCGAAGGCGTTCACCCAACGGGTCGCCAGGGCCTCGAACTGACTCGCCAGCTGATGGTCGCCCAGATGCCGGGCGACCAACGCCGTGCAGTGGTAGCCGAAGGACAGATCGAGAGTGTGGGTGACGGGGTGGGTGATGCCCCGGAGCAGGTACTCCTCGCCGTAGCTGCGGCGCAGATCGGTGTCCATGTGGCACAGGGCCCAGTCCCAGTCGATGCCGGGGGTGCCCAGCTGGCAGAGGTCGGCCAGGAACGTCTGGGCCAGCGCGCTGCCCTGGCGGGAGAACCGGTCGGCGCCCTTTGCCATCCGGTAGCCGATCGGCAGATTACCCTCTTCCTCGCACACGTTGAGCAGGGCGTTGGCCAGCTCGACCGCCCGCTCGGGGAACAGGGCGGTGATCAGCGGCAGCTGGGTGCGGTAGATGTCCCACATCGTGCAGAGGTCGAAGACGAAGGGTCCGTCCATCGGCCAGAACGGGCTCTCGTTCGCCGCGAAGCAGGGCTTGATCAGCGAGTGGTAGAGCGCGGTGGAGAAGACCGTCCGCCGCTCGCTGGATGGGGTGTCCACCGTGACGGCGTCCAGGTGCTTGCGCCACTCGGCGGCGGTGTCGGCGCGGCGGGCGTCGAACCGGTGCGGGCCGGTGCTGCAGTCGCTGCGCAGGTTGTCCTGCGCTTGTGCGACGCCGCGCAGGGAGAACCCGAAGCGCAGCTCGACGACCTGACCGGCCCGGGTCGGTCCCCGCCACATCAGCCCGAACGGGCGTAGCGTCGTCGGTCGGATCCGGTCGAAGTCGAGGCGGGTGCCGCCGGGGACGAGGCGGCGGTCGTACCAGAGCAGCTGGCGGAAGTCCGGGCTGTCGCACTCCAGGTGCACGGCCAGCGGCGCCCCCTCGACCACCACCTCGGCCTGGGCGACACCGGGCTCCAGGGTCTCCAGGTGCGCCCGCAGCGGGACGGTGGCGCCGTACGGGATGAGCAGACCACCCAGCGAGAGGTCGATGACGATCCGCGCATCCGGGTGCTCGGGGAAGGTGTAGCGGTGCACCGCGCTGCGGGGTCCGACGGTGACCTCGCAGCGGATGCCCGACGACAAGGTCGCGGCGTAGTAGCCGGGCTCGGCGACCTCGTCGGTCAGCTCCCAGCTGGTGCCGAGCGCGTCCAACGGCTCGAGCATCGGAGTGACGCGGAAGTAGTTGTAGTACTTGCGGATCGCGCCGGTGCCGGACTGGTGGAAGTGGCTGAAGCCGGAGGCGATCTGCTCCTCGTACATCCGGGGCGGTACGCCCTCGGTGTTGAGCTCGTACAGCCCGTAGCCGGTGGGGTAGGCGCCGGAGTAGGAGCAGGCCGACACCATCCCGAACGGGTAGGTGGCGCCTGGGTGGGTGTTGCCGACCTGCGGCTTGGGCCACCACCAGCTCGCGGCCAGGCCCTGCGGCGGGGGGAGCTCGGTCGCGCCGGTGCCGATGAAGGGGTCCACGTACTCGAACATTCAGCCTCGCTCTCGGCTGGGGGGTGACGTTGGTGCCGGTCTGTTGCTTCGGGGCACCGTCACGGTGCTCGGGTGAATCGACCGTAGGGGCTTGGCGTTACACCCGTGTTTCGCTGTCATGAAGGAGCGATTGCGGTCTGCGCGAGACCGGTCGGGGAATCTCGCGTGTGCCGGGCGGGCCTGCGCCCGTACGCTGACGCCCGTGATGGTGATCACCCGGTTCCGGGTCGTCGACCCGGACGGGTTCGCCGACCGGGTCAGCGCTGCCCTCGCGGTGCTGCGCGCCAGGACGGGCTTCCTGGCCGCCTGCCTGGAACGCAACCTCGACGAACCCGATCTGTGGGTGCTGGTCACCCGCTGGCAGAACGTCGGCTCCTACCGCCGGGCCCTGCAGGGCTACGAGTCCAAGGTGGTCGTGGTGCCGCTGCTGTCGGAGGCGCTCGATGAGCCGTCGGCGTACGAGGACCCAGCGCTGCAGTGATCATCACGGTGAGCACCTCGGCGACCGCACTCGGACCGGCGACCGATCCCGGCTTCCTGCTGCACAAGCACCCTGATCGGCTGCAGGCCTTCGAGCTGTCGGCCGGGACCGCGTACATCTGCTACCCCGAAGCGCCCAACGCGTCGGTGATCTCGGCTGTAGTGAGGGTTCGCTGCCCGCCCTGCTCGGGAGCGCAGCATCGCGAACGTGCTGGCCGCCGACGTGTCGGCCCGCAGCCTGAAGATCGCCGCCCGCCGGATCGGGCTGGATCGGATGACCGACACCCAGCGCTCCCGGATCAGTCTGCTGCCGGCCTCGTTGGTCTACACCGACGATCGGCTGGCCGAGCTGGACGCGGCCGTGCCGATGGAGGGAGCGAGCACGCCCGACGAGTCCCGGCTTGCCCGCGCTCGATGCGTGTTCGGAGCCGCCAGACCCGGGACCGTGATCGTCACGACCCCGAACGTCGAGCGCGACGTGCGCTACGAGGCGTTGCCGGCCGGCGTCACAGGCACCGCGATCGCCGGTTCAGGTGGACCAGGCAGAGTTCGCCGGAGAAGGTTCATTCAGGACCTTCCCGCTGGTGTCACGGCCCGCCTGGGCCTTCGGATCGGCCGGGTAGACGGGCAGGTCGGCGTCCCGATCATTGGGCAGCTGACGGCGCTGCATCTTGTCGAGCTGGTCGGCCGGCTCGGGACACTCGGCGCTGTAGAGGGCGAATTGCCGATTGCACTGCACCCGGAGGTCGGCGCCGCGGGCGCTGACGGGGCGAACTGCTCCTGGACCCGGTCGGGGACGACGAAGGACTGGTCGGCCTGGAAACCGAAGAAGCGCTTCGCGGCGGCGAGCTCGTCAGACCCCAAAGCCCCGCCGTGGGCGGAGTGGTGACCGGCCTCGGTCAGGTCCGCCGCGCGTGGATGGTCGGCGGCGATGATCTTCGTGGCAGAGCTTCGGAGCGAAACCTCTGACTCCAGTGAAAGTGAGCTTGACTAGGCGCTCCGAGCGGGCTTCACGGCGATGACGGGGCAGTCGGCGCGGAGGATGATGGCTTGGGCGGTGCTGCCGGTGAGCATCTTGCCGACAGGGGAGCGTCGTCGGACGCCGATCACCATCACGTCCGCGCCGACCTCGGTGGCCGTCTCGAGCAGTGCTTCGGCGGCGGGTCTGCCGTCGGTGGGGCGCACGATGGTGTGTTCCAGCGCCTTGGTGGCCAGGAGGTCGTCGATGGTGTCGACGTCTTCTGCGGTGGCGTACTGCGGGTGGGCGTAGTCACCGTCCTTGGCGGTGTTGACCACGGTGAGCTGCGCCGAGTTCAGTTGGGCGTAGGTGATGGCGTAGTCGAGTGCGGCCACCCCTTCGGGGGTGGGGATGTAGCCGACCAGGACGTGGGTGCGGATGCCGGCCATCGCGGTCAGCCCTTGGCCAGCGTGGTGGCGCCGGTCATGATCGCCACCGCCTCGGTCGGCGTGTGCGACTTGGGGGTGATCACGCCTGCGCAACCGCCGAGTCGGGCGATGTGGATCCGGTCGGCGACCTCGAAGAC